>JAQTTZ010000129.1 GCA_028710485.1 Bacteriovorax sp.
GCGAATACAGTAGAAGATTATGAAGATCTTTTACCATTTCAAAAAAAATGATCTTCCGCTTGTAAAAAATGGGCCCATTACATTGAGATTTTAAAGAACTAAAGGCGGGTTTATATTCCGCTTACTTATGAAACGTAAGCCATCTTCTGTTGTTCAATGCCAAGACACTGCCCTCGATGCTGCAAAATTCATTGATAAATTAGGGTGGGGAGAAGTATCTAGTGAACCACTTAAAGTGATTTCTGGAAAAAGAGATCAGGTGAGATTTGAAGAATTCCAGATTAAATCCACTGTCAGTGGATACATTTACAAAGTAAAAATCGTACAAGATTTTAAGTCAGAAGCTTGCATCGTTTTAAGCGTGGATACAGAATAGTTACTGATCCAGTGAACATCATTTAAGTAGTAAGATCATCATCCTTACTGTTGGCAGGCACTGCTCAACTGGTTCAATCTTTTTTAGCTTAGACGGAACCTTTGAAGATTTTAAATTCTAAATTTTTAGATTTTTAAATTTTATCAGCAACTCCCCTGCCTTATTTTCAAAGTCAGGATCAGTTTGATCCACTCCAGCAGGTATGGAGAAAGTTCTTTCAAAATGCACCTTCGTTATTTTTTTAGATTTGGTGCTATTTAAATCAACTGACTCAACATCACCCTTTAATTTGTCCTTTTTCAATTTTTATATCAAGAGGTTTATTTTTAATCTGCTTAATTTTAAGAACAAATACTTGCTGGGTCGGTATCTTACGCCAATCATTGGTTCTTCTATATTAGTCTATCAAAATTTTTTTACCTAGTTCGTCCATTCTTACCCCTTCGTTTTTTAATAATAGAAATCCATTCACTGTAATCAGATCAAAAATTCGCTCAGCAAAAATCATAGCAATTGTTAAAAAATCAAAATGGCCGTAGGATGATAGGACTTCTCACAGTCTCAAAATCCCCCGGTTTTTGCCATCTTAGCATGCTACTTCTATTTAAAAACTCCTACGAAACTTCCAACCCAGTCGGATATATGTGAAATGGCAGGGCAGATAAATACGAAAACTTTCATACAATGTTACACAGAATTGAATCAAGCTCTATTATTCTCTCAAAGAAATAATTTTTATTATTTACCATATTGAGGTTTTTCGCATCATGTAGATACTCTGAAAATGAGAATTAATTTCTATTCGTATAAATAATTGTTTTTATTTATGTAGCTATTATATTATATATAATGATCTATAATGAACATTATGTGTAATATAATAGCTACTTGTTAATTTGATTTGATTTTTTTTAAATTAATAGTTATAATAATAGCTATTATGGAACAATTAAATATAAGTGTAGGTAATAAATTAGATTTTAATCTTTCAACCCCAGAGGAAATTGGGCTTGAGCTAGGGTATCGCCTTAGACAGCAGCGAATGAGCAAGCGCTGGACCCAACAGGAACTTGCAGATCGTACTGGGCTGGATGTGGGCACCATCAAGAATTTGGAAAACAAAGGACAATGTGCGCTTTTGACATTGATTCGAATCGCGATGGCCTTAGATTGCGTAAGTGATCTAACAAACTTATTTCAATTGAAAATTAGTTCTATCGCTGCAATGGAAAAAGTCGAACATCTACGTAAAGCTAAAATTAAAAAGAGAGTAAGATGAAAAAGCTGTCGGTTTTTTATTCAGGATGGGGCGAGCATTGGCACTTGGGAGAGCTTGCTGATGATGGTATCAATTTGCTTTTTGAGTATTCATCAGAAGCCTTGAAAAAGGGCATTGAGCTTTCTCCCCTAAATCTATCGTTACGGTCTGAAGCCTATGGAAACTTCCCAACTTATCAAGGTAGGCTTCCAGGATTAATTGCCGATAGTTTGCCAGACGGATGGGGGCTCTTACTCATGGACCGGGTTTTTAAAAAAAAAGGATTAGTACTTTCAGGAATTTCTTCTTTAGATCGATTAGCGTTTCTGGGGGATCGGGCGATGGGTGCTCTGACTTTTGCACCGGCCTCTGGTGAAAAGCTCGAGGCCTTTGATTTTACTCTCACACAATTGGCCCAGGAAATTAATAAAATTATTGTCGATGAGCCCACTAAGGCACTTGCACAAATTGCACAAATTGGTGGTTCGCCTCATGGGGCCAGACCAAAGGCCTTGGTTCGCTTTGATTTAAAAACAAAAACCATTTCAACAGATGATCACGCGTTGGGTGCTCCTTGGTTGATTAAATTTCCAAGCGAACATGAGCACAAGGAGGTTTGTGCTATTGAGGATCTCTATTCTGAATTGGCCAAAAAATGTGGAATTGAGATGGAAACCACACAGTATTTTGATCTTGGTAAAAAACTTTCGGCCTTTGGGACTGAGAGATTTGATCGCTGGAAGACCCACAAAGTTCCATTGCATACTGCCGCCGGCGCACTAAATTCAAATTTCAGGCTTCCATCAGTAGACTATATAAGCTTGCTGCGCCTGACACGTTTAATGACAAAAGATCAGCGAGAGGTGGAGAAGGCATTTTTACAATGTGTGTTTAATGTGACATTTAATAATCGCGATGATCATGCAAAGAATTTTTCCTTCTTACTGGATGCAAAGAAAAATTGGAAACTCACTCCGGCCTATGACTTAACTTTCAGCTCTGGTCCCGGAGGTGAGCACCAGATGGATATTTGTGGGGAGGGAAAAAATCCGGGTAGAGAGCATCTTCTTCTGCTTGCTCTGAAAACTGGTGTTGATAAAAAGAAAGCGATTTTTTACTTGGATAAAGTTTGTGATGTCGCTTTAAAATTCAGAGAATTTGCTAAAGGAAAAGATATTCGCTCTGAAACTATTTCTGAGATTGATAGGGCCATTCAATCGCATCGTAAAAATTTGAGATGAGTCTGCTGGAGTTCTCTGTCAAATGGTCGAGTAAGTAGCTTTATTATTTTCAAAATAATTGAAGATATTCCCACATCTCATTTTGAAGTAACCAGATGGGATCAGCGTTATGCCGAATGAATTCTTCGATCTCCATTCCTTCCAGCATAGACGGTCTTTTAACTTTGACTTGTCTTCCATTCATAAAAACCCACATATACTTTTTTTGTCTTTCTTCTTTTGCTTTTTTTCTCGCCTTTTTCTCTACCTTTGTAAGCTTCGATTTTACTTTAGCCATTCTTTCGATCCACAGTCTATTAATAGAATCCTGAATTTTCTTTAAATCACTTTCATTTTTTTAAATACAAATATTGCAATTTTATCTTTTATTTTCTCTGAAATTTTTTATAAATCGGCTGATATCATTGAGCCATACATCCATTGAGTATAGAAATCTAGACTTTCCCATCCATAATTTAAGGTTGCAAAAAATTTACCACTGGGCCCAAAAACTTGAACCATTGCTCTTCGACAATCACAAGTTCGATCAGTGCAAAATTTTTCAATGAAAAAATATTGTCCACTTTCTAATCCCGTGGGAATTATCCATAATGATAATTGATCGAGTTTCTTTTACGGCAATTTTGGGAAATTTTGAATTGAAAGCTATCATTTCCATAATTGAGTTCCTTTTAAAATTAATGGGAAATTCTAATGTAAGATTTTAAATCTATCAAATAATTATCAATTTAATTTAAGAAAATAATTCACGAAGATCTTCCATTTTCATTCCTTTTATCAAACTTTTTTCTGAAGATATCATAGCATTGGCCAGCGCCCGTTTTTTCTCTTGCAAGGCCAATATTTTTTCTTCAATTGTATCTTTAGCAATAACTTTATAAGCAAAAACTTTTTTAGTCTGCCCATAACGATGGGCCCGATCAATGGCCTGGGATTCAGCAGCTGGGTTCCACCAAGGATCTAAAATAAAAACATAATCGGCCGAAGTTAAATTCAAACCTACACCTCCTGCTTTTAAACTGATCAGAAAAAGTTGAATTTTTTCATTTTCTTGAAAGTTTCTTACACGTTCGGCCCGATTATTAGTTTTTCCATCTAAATATTCATATTTAATTTTTCTCTTTGCCAATGCCTTACCAAATAGTCCTAAGAGAGAAGTGAATTGTGAAAAGATAAGTGCCTTATGCCCGTCATTGAGTACAGTTTCAAGTTGATCTAACATAAGATCAAACTTCGCCGATGATCCCGAGACTAAATGCTTATTTAATAATCCAGGATGGCAAGACGCCTGTCTGAGTCTGAGTATAGCTTCTAGAATTTCAATCTTTGATCTCTGGAAACCTTTTTCTCCAATTTTGTCATTCAAATTATTCCAATAATAGTTTTTTAATTCATCATATTTTTTTCTTTCAGAAGGGGAGAGTTCGGAATAGAGGACTTGTTCTATTTTTTTAGGAAGATCCTTGAGAACTTTATCTTTTGTTCTTCTTAAAATAAAAGGTCTCAACGATTTCGACAATAATCCTATCGCTTCAGGATCCATTTCATTTGCGTATTTATCTGCAAGGGCATTTGAGATAAGTCCTGGATTGACAATGGATAAAATTGAAAATAAATCTTTTAATGAATTTTCAACAGGGGTCCCTGTTAAGGCAATTTTTTTACGGGCATTTATAAGTTTACAGGCCATATAGGCTTGAGATTCTGAATTCTTAATATAATGAGCTTCATCAAGTATAAAATATTCAAATTTTTTTTCTTTGAAAAATTCAATATCCTGTCGAAAGGTTTGATAAGTTGTAATTGCGACATTGGCTTTTTCAAAATTCTGTAAACGCTCCATTCTATCAGTTCCAGTGTGGTCATGGAACTTTAAATGAGGAGTGAATTTTTTTGCTTCACTTATCCAATTAAATACCAAACTTTTAGGGGCCACAATTAATGATTGAGATTTTTTTATTTTTGAAATGGCCGCTAATACTTGAACTGTTTTACCAAGCCCCATATCGTCTGCTAAAACCGCACCTATCTCATGATTTGACATAAGACTAAGCCATGACACTCCAATTTTTTGGTATTTTCGTAATTTACCTTTAAATCGAGGGTCTAACTGGACTTCACTGATATTATTAATGTCTTCAACAATTCGCAGAAGTGTTTTAAATTTTCTGTCTGATGTGAAATTTTTATCTTCACAAAATTCGCTGGCATAAAACAATGTTTGAATTTTTGACAGCCTAATACTATCTCCTTCAATTGATCCGGCCTGAATTATATTCTTAAATTTTTTAATCCATTCCTTTGGTATTAGACCGGTTGTGCCATCTGCCAGTGATACAAATCTTTGGCCAGATTTTATCGTTTGAAGAAGCTGAGGAAGTCCAAAGATAAAGCCGTTATTAAATTCGAATTTAACTGAAAGATCAAACCAATCAATACCAGAGGAAATTGTTGTTTTAAAATCTTTGCTATGATTAATAGTTTTTTTGAAGGCAACAACGTCCCAACCTAAACTAAAGGCTTTTTCAACAATTTGTTCAAGATTGGATTCAACAAACTTATAGGGGTCAGTAGATAATGATTCAGTATTATCAGAATATTCGTGAAACTTGGAATCCTCAATTATTTCATTTTTAGTATTTCTAGTAAAAACTGTACGCGTTTCAGAACTAAAAACTTGAGTGCGGAGATCTTTATAGTCCACATACTCTTCTCCGTATAAAAACTGTAATCGCCCAATTAAACTTTTAGCTCCTGTCCCAACTATCAAGTCAACTCCAGAACTATTTTGAGAACTATCTTCAACTTGAGTTTCATCGTCAACGTCAATTACAAGACGAACTTTTGAAAATTTATTTTTGTATTTAATTTGAAGTGTGTCTGGGTAATTAAGTACAGGCGCATTTTGATAGTTAAAATAAAAAGTTAAAAAACCATCAATATCTTCAGTCGGTACCGATAATTCAGGTGTATCTTTAAAAATACCAAGCCACTCTTCGTGCATTTCAAAATCAGTGCAAACTAAATTAGTTTCGACCAAACAATAGGGAGCCAAGTAAAAAAATGAGTCTGCATTAACGGAGAATGTTTTTATTTCATTGGTTAAGTTGGCCTTAAGTAAAAAGCCACCAGGTACTTCATTTAGAGATAGTTTTAAGTGAAAGGGATTACTCTCAAAATTTAACTGGATTAATTGATTATGGACTGTTAAAAACATTAGTTTTTTAGCAGAACTTAATTCACTAAGAATTGAGTCCATTATATTCGATTGCAAATATACAAATTCTTTTTTTGGGTCGTAGTTGGATGTGCGATTGTTTGAGTGGGAAGACATTCCCAAAAAAGACCACAGCGCTTTGCGATCTAACTCGTTTTCGTAATACGATATTTCCTCTTGATTAACAGGAAAACTTTTAATATCTCCCAGATCACCATCTTGCTGGAATTCACTAGCATAAAACTTCATTACCCATTTGTCAGAAGTTGCTGATAAAAGTGGGTCAATAACAAATGCCCCAATTCTTCTGTATATCCCTGGAGTCGCAATATCTATTAATTCAGTTGTCAGAAGTTCATTTTCATAGACTTTAAATTTTTGGATCTGATTTTTCCAAAGTACTGGCAATGTGATATTTTTTTTGTCTGTAGGAATTAGTAATTCATTATATTTCTCAAGATAATTTTCGCTACTTCCCTTCGTATCCTCATATGTAGATATATCTGGCACAAATATTCCTTTGAAGCTCAACGGCTATAAAATAAAAAAGCCAAATTAGCTTAAAATAAAAACAAAAACCATATTTATTCAAGGAAAATGATCGCAATGGGGACATGCAGCAAGTTGGAGAAGCAAAAATTAATTGGTGACGAATTTGGGTTAAATGAACTACTTTCGAACCCCGCTTTGAATGTGTAACTATTGAGTTTAAAACAAAAAAGCCATTTGAAATTTTGTCTCAAATGACCTCTAGTTTAAATTGGTACACCCAAGTGGATGACTTTAGAACTGCTTGTATGATTGAAAGAGATAAGTTTTGGTTATTAGGTTAGGCATAAGTTGAATAAACTCTTATTGAATATTTTGAGACTTTTGGTAGAATTTAAAAACTAGTGGTGGTTTTAAAATCCGTTTGCAGTATTTCTTGGATTACCACCACTAGAAAACTTCCCAAATTCTTGATAAGTCTTTCCTTTACCAAATGTTTACGTTTGCGAATGGAAACCATTGGGGTGATGGCACCTAAAAAGATTAAAAAATTGTTTTGTAAAAGCAGAAGAAATTTTTCATAATCCAGATTATGAAATCTATTTTTAATTTTTTGTTTTTATTTTTTATTTGCGGAATCGCAAATGCCGAAGATGTTCAAGTTAAAAAAATTGGCCTTTATAAAATCTTAATAGATCGACCAAATGATCAAGATGAAGGACGAATTAGAATCTATCAACGTGGTAAGCTAGTTTTTGAAGAAAGGGAGTTTGGGTCGTATTACTATTTAGGTAATAGATTTGATGGCTCTTTAAAAGCTAAAGATCCTTATTCTGGAAAAGATTTAAATGGAAATTCAATTCCTGATTTAATTATTACTCAATGGACTGGTGGTGCCCATTGTTGCCATTACTTAACTGTTTTTGAGTTGGGTCATAAATTTCGCAAGCTAATTACGGTGAGTGGAGGCAGTTCTGGTTTTGGAATTTCAGATTTAGATGGAGATAAAATTCCTGAGATTGAATTTTGGGATTGGCCAATAGATTATGCGTTTACAAGTTATGCAGAGTCAGCTCAAGGAAAAACAATTCTAAAATTTGAAAAAAATAATTATCGAGTTTCACAAAAACTTATGACTACCTCAGTTCCAACTGCAAAAAAAATTAATACATTTCAAAGTGAAATTAAAAATGCATTTAAAAAGGAAAAATCGAATTTTCCATATACATTTTTGAGTGCAATGATGGATTTAAGCTATTCTGGTCATTTGGATTTAGCTTTTAAAATTGCAGATAAAACATGGCCTGTGGAAAGGCCTGGATTAAGTGAGTTCAAGTTGGAATTTAAAAACTTATTAAATAACAGTCCATATTGGAAAGAATTTACAAGCAATTAGCATTCGAATTGTAAAATTCCTTAAATTCTTTCAAAATCCTTTGAGAGGTTGGATCATTCTTTTTTAAGCCAGCCTTGATGCCTTTGTAGTCAATCATTACATCAATCCATTCTGGAGACAGTTTGGTCTTTTTTTGAATAATTTCTCTTTTTCTAAAAAGCCACCTAATTCCAGCGCAAATATTTTTACTTGGTTCTAAAAGTTCTTCTTTTTCCAGGATAACATAATGATCTTTTATTTCACCTTTTTTGTCTTTTAAAATACGCCAGTTCTGTTCTGTGATTTGTATTAAGCCTCTTGCTGGACCTATTTTTTTACTGTTTGGTGCAAGAGAATCCGGTTTAAATCTGGACTCAGAATAAATAAGAGTTTTTACAAAATTTGCATCTATGGGAATATCTGGTTTAAAAATTTCATTCCAATATTTGCACCATCCAGCGATTAATATGTCATATTTATCAGCATTAGGTAATTTCTCAGACCCTTTATATGGGCATGGTAGAGGCTTAGTATCTTGAAAAGGAGAGACTTTTGAAATGAACTCAATTTCATCTCCTTTTAACATGTCTTTTCCTGAAGGATTTTTTCTACAGTGCCCATCAACATCTTGAAGCTGGCGTCCAAGTGGATAGCGTGGATGTCTAATTACCCAGTGCTGACCATATGGACAAGCTCTCCAGGGATGTAGTTGTCTTTCTTCCGGTTGCCATAGTGTGACTTTTTCTTTTCGTATTTGAGGCAGGTAAGGCTTATAAATATCTTTCCATGCTGTAAAGTCAGCTTTGTAAGGCAACTTGGATTTTTCCCATTCTTCATTAAATAGAGCAATTCTTTTTGTGATATCTTTCGTCTTAGAATTAATTGCAATATCGATGTCAGAAAATTCTTTATGCTTTCCAGTGGCCCTTGATCCAAATAAATAAATTTTTGCATCATCAAGATCGCCAAAAAACTTCTGAAAAAGGTTTTTTATTTCTTGCATTTCAGAAGGTTTTAAACCGAACAACTTCACTTAAGCATTTCCTCAAGTTTCGCTAAAAGGTGATGACTTGATTTTAAAAAAGAAGGAACTAATTTGAATAACTCAATGGCGACTTCTTCATGATAGAGGTGACTGGTCTTATTTCTAGCCTCAAGAAAATCGATCCACTCATCAGGATTATGTATCCAATTAATTTTCGCTAATTCCCCAATGATATTTCGAGGTGTATCAGCTTCTTGCTCATGGTACTCCAAAACTTTTTTGGCAGATTTCCAAGAAATTTCAACACAGTATTCAAATCTTTGGATAATGCCATCCCTCTCAAGATCGTTGGC
>JAQTTZ010000130.1 GCA_028710485.1 Bacteriovorax sp.
CCAGAGAGTGAAATTAAGTGAGTCACTACCTAGTGCGAGGTTTGGCGGGCAAAGCAGCTAAACTTTTTACTCTTTACGAGGAAAGGGAAAATATTATTTAGAAACTGCTTGCTTTCTTAAAGATGATGACATCAACCAATTCCAGGATCATGCAAATCGAAATGAAATGGGGTTGGTTAGTTGGAAATATGGCCATGAACCAATTTTCAGTGAAGATCTCATTACTAAAATAGACCAAGCTATTGCAAAAGCAAGTAAGAAAAAAACTAGAATATCATCTTCGGAAGGTATTCCTCTTCTTAAAGATTTAATCTTTGATGTTAATGGAATGAAGTACTGGCGAAAAACTACGAAGAAAGGAAGTTATAAATATTATACTCGTGAAGATGATAAGCAAACTGGCATTCCGGCAGTAGATATTGAAAATCTTGTTATTGGAAAAATTAAAGGTTACTTATCTAATAGTCATAGTTTGTATTTGGTAATTGAGAAATACATGAAAGAGACTGAATCAAGAGCTGTTGAAATATCAAATCAATTACATTTATTACGGCAAAATATTATTGTATTAGAAGGAAGAATAGCTAATTTTTCTTCCAAGATTGAAAGTTTAGAAAAAAATAAAGATTTTAAAGATCACTTGAAGTTTTTATTTGCAGATAGAGATCAATTAATTTCAGAAAGGGACATTAAATTAGAACAAATAAATGAGTTAAATAATTTAAAAAAAGAGTTGCAAGAAAATGTCGATGAAAAGGCTATTTTAAGAAAAATAACTAGGCTAATGGAAAATTTCGATAAAAAAACAAATGATGAAAAACGATTAGTGATTATGAGCTTGATTGATAAAATAGAAGTTGATTTAGCATCGAAGACGATAAGCGTCGTTTTTAGCAAAATTCTCCTCCCTCATTCGTTGTTCAAGGGAGGAGAAATAGTTTGCAGAGACCTAAAAATGGTGGGTCAAACAAGACTTGAACTTGTGACCACCCGGTTATGAGCCGGGAGCTCTAACCAACTGAGCTATTGACCCAATACTAGGAAATTTTGGTTATCTAGATAGTTTATATCGCTTGAGAGCTTTTTTATCAATCATAAAAAGTAATTATTGAAGCAAAGGCCAATTTGCCATACACTTTTTCCATGCAAAATTTTTTTCTTATCCTTATTGCGGCTCTATTTATATCGATTGATGCTCAGGCGAAAATTGGTCTAAATGTCAGTCTCATCTATAAAAAAGGTATCGGAAAGGGATTTTTCTTGTCTACCGAGCAGCATTCGATCGAGCAAGTTGATGAGCGCGAGCAGGTAATGGTTCAGATGAAAAACGGGATAAAAGCAGAATTGTCAGCTTACTATGTACAAAGCATTCATGAATATGGGCCGTCGGGATTTGTTCGTATTAAAGGCGAAATTTATAATCAGGTGGGTAAAGTTGTTAAAACTTTGAATGAACCTGATTTGGATATCTATTTGGGTGAGAGTAAAAAAATCAGTCACCAAGAGCGCAACGAAGAAGAGATTGATTTAATCATAACTCCAGTTTCTTTATGAAAAAGGACCGTGCTGATAAAATGCTGGTTGAAGCAGGCTTAGTTTCAACACGTTCACAAGCCTTGCTGCTAATAGACGAGGGCGTTGTTTTCTATAATAATCAAAAAATTGAAAAAGCATCTCAACAAGTAATGGCAGAAGGCCTTGAAGTGAGAAAAGATGTGCTCTACGTTTCACGGGGAGCTCATAAAATTGAAAAAGCCTTAAGTCGCTTTAAGGTGGATGTTGCAGGTAAAGTCATTGCAGATGTTGGTGCTTCTACCGGTGGTTTTACGGATTTTGTATTGCGGGCCAATGCCAAGAAAGTTTATTGCGTTGACGTAGGTCATGATCAACTTGCCCCATCTATCCGCGAAGATGCCAGGGTAGAAAATCATGAAGGGGTAAATATAAAATTTCCCTTTAAACTTTCTGAACTGGTTGATGTGGCCGTGGTTGACCTTTCTTTTATTTCCTTGAAACTTGTTCTTGAAAATATTTTTAATTTAGTTAAGCCTGATGGTGTGATCGTGGCGCTTGTGAAGCCACAGTTTGAAGTTGGACGAGACGGCCTTGATGGCAATGGTATCGTGAAAAGTGAAGGCCATCGCCTGGTGATGCTCTCTGATTTAAAAGAATGGTGCAAGAAAAAGGGGATGCATGTGATCGATCAATGCGAGTCGCCTATTCTTGGAAAAAATGGCAATAAAGAATACTTTTTTTATTTTGATAAAAAGCAAAAATAGTAAGGAAATTTTATGAAAAAACTTTGTGTTTTTTGTGGATCGGCCGATGGATCATCACCAGCTTATTTAGAGATGGCGATGAGTCTTGGAAAGATGATGGCCCAAAAAGAGATTGCCCTCGTTTATGGAGGAGCGTCGATTGGAGTGATGGGTGCCATTGCTGATTCGGTGTTGGCCCATGGTGGAGCAGTCATTGGAGTCATCCCAAAAACTCTGGTCGATTACGAAATTGCTCATAAGGGTTTAACGGAACTACATATCGTAGATGATATGCACCAACGAAAAAAATTGATGTATGACAAGTCCGACGCTTTTCTAAGTTTGCCTGGGGGAATGGGAACGCTGGACGAGATGTTTGAAATTCTTACTTGGTCACAATTAAAAATTCATAGCAAACGCTGCTTTATTTATAATTTCCTAGGCTTCTATGACTCATTGCTCGCTTACCTTGATCATTCCCATAAAGAGGGATTTATTAAGGCCCAGCACCTTTCAATGCTCGAAGAAATCAAGGACGAAGCAGGCCTTTTGAGCGTGGTAAATAGCTTATAAATTGCCAAGGTTTTAGAAATCCACTATAATTTGAGACTCAAATACCGATTATTTAATAATATTTCTTCAGGGCGGGAGAGTCCATGACAAGACTAGCAGTTTTTTTAAGTGTTCTAACGGGACTCATTTTAATTCTATTTCTTTACACTTTTAAAATACTTCCAGTTTCAAATGAAAAATTTGATCTGCAAAAAACTGAAATAGCTTATAAGGCGCACGCTGCAAAAGTTTTAGAAGTAACTGCACCCAAAGAAGTTGAAGGGGCCGCTGAAGTGGTGGAAGTTGAATATGCTCCGGTTGTTGATTTAAATACACCTCAGTTGGTTAAAGGAAATAAAATTTTCGGACAGTGTATTGCTTGTCACGGAAAAGGCGGAGAAGGAAAAGCTTCTCAAAAAGCTCCTCATATCGGTGGCCAGTATGACTGGTATATCGAAAAACAATTAACTGACATGAAGTCTGGAGCTCGCATAAACGTAGCGATGAATCCAATCCTTAAAGGTCTTTCTCCAGAAGATATGAAAGACGTTGCAGCTTATGTAACCTTACTTCCATGGAGCAAAGAAAAATACTTAGCTACTCAAGCTGCTGCTGTTAAGAAATAAGCATGCCTCTTTATTCCTACAAAGGAATTAAACCGGAATTTGCAGTTGGAGTCTTTGTTGCTCCAAGTGCTGATATCATCGGGAAAGTAATCCTCGAAGAAAATGCAAATATTTGGCATCAATGTGTTGCTCGCGGTGACGTGAATTGGATTCGCGTTGGAAAAAATACAAACGTTCAAGACTTAACCATGCTTCACGTGACAAAAGATTTTGCACTGACTATTGGTTCTGAAGTCAGTATCGGCCATTCAGTTACACTCCATGGTTGCACCATTGGAAATAACTGTTTGATTGGCATGGGTGCTGTAATCATGGATGGCGCTGTTATAGGGGCAAATTCCGTAGTGGCCGCAGGAAGTTTGGTTCCTCCAGGAAAAATTTTTCCAGACGGGAGCATGATTATGGGGAATCCAGCAATCGTAAAAAGACCACTCACTCCAGACGAGCGCAAGCTGTTTGGAAATCATTATAAAGCTTATGTCGGCTACAAAGACGAGTACCTCGATCCAAATTTGGTCAAGTTGCTTTAGACTTTTTAAATATCTTTATTTCGCGCATCCAACCTTAACCTCTTTTCTTTTATTCAGTTTCATATACCCTAGAGGAAAGAATAAGAATTAAAAGGAATCAAAATGCATTTTAAAAGCTTAAGAGAACGAATTATTTTGGGAATGATCACAAGTTTTGTTGGTCTCAGTTTCATTATTAGTTTTACCTATTTTAAAATAAAAACCATTCAAGATTATGCAAATGCGGAAAATAAATTATCCCAAAGCATGCATCAAATTCAAGACATCAAGTTTTCAACTTTACAAATTCAGCAATTTTTAACAGATGCGTCCTTAACTTTTGATCAAGAATCAATAAGTGAAGCAAAAAAATATGAGGAAATGTCCATAAAAACTTCAGACTCCTTGCGGGAGTCAATGCCAGCTTTAGGTCAGGATATATTATTGCTGAAAGTAAATATTAACAAATTTTATAGCAATGGTATGTTAATGTTCCAGGCCTACAAAGCAGAAGGAAAAGTTGCTGGTGATAAAATAATGAAAGCGGAGAATGGATTTGACCAAACATCCACCCAGCTAGGCGCAAACCTAGATAAGATTAATCTTTATGTTGAAGCTCTTTTAAAAAAATCTCAGCAAGATTTAAATAATTATATCTCTACTACTTTAATTATATTATTCGTTTCAAGTTTAATTACTCTTCTTTTAATTTGTTCTATTCTTGTTTCAGTAGTTCAGCGAACGAAGCCATTGGCCACAACTGTAAATCTTTTATCTGAAGCCAGTTTGCAAATTAAAAATGCCTCTACTGAAATTGCTGAATCCTCTGCGCAATTGTCTGAGGCAAGTGTCATTCAGGCAGCTTCACTTCAAGAGACCTCGGCATCAGTGGAAGAAATTAGTGCAATGGTAAGTGCCAATTCTGAAAATGCAATGCAGTCATCAATTGTTTCTGAGCAGAGCTTAAGTATGGCAGAAAAAGGTAAAGAAGTTGTCAGTCAGATGACTTTAGCTATTGGTAATATTAATTCAAGTAACAATGAAATCATGGCACAAATTAATGATACTAATAAAGAAATTGAGAACATTGTAAAAATCATTAACGAAATTGGCGCTAAGACTAAAGTCATTAACGATATTGTATTTCAAACAAAACTGCTGTCTTTTAATGCCTCCGTTGAAGCTGCTCGAGCAGGAGAGCAAGGCAAAGGTTTTTCGGTGGTTGCTGAAGAGGTTGGAAACCTGGCTGAGATGAGTGGCGCTGCTGCTTTGGAAATTACCAAAATGCTTGATGGAAGCATTAAGACTGTTGAAGAAATTGTAAAAAATTCAAAAGATAAAATCGGAAAATTGATCTCAGACAGTAAGGAAAAAGTAGCGGTCGGAACTCGCGTGGCCAGTGAATGTGAAATGGTTTTAAATGATATCGTTTTATCAGTAGCGAGTGTTTCAAAAATGATGACAGAGATTTCAACTGCAAGTCAGGAGCAATCTAATGGTGTTAATGAAATCAATAAGGCCCTTGCTCAACTTGATCAAGTAACTCACAAAAATGTTGTTTCAGCGTCCGAGTCCACATCCATTGGCAAAATACTTTTGGAGCAAGCGGAGAATTTAGATTTAAATGTTAAATCGTTGAATCAAATTGTCGACGGAGTCTTGTGAGAGTCAGAGAAGTAGGTAAATGAGACATCGCACACACTTAAGCGGCGCCTTTGTAGCGATTGAAAGCTTTAAGCCGCTGCGGTTTAATTAAGGCCATCATGTTCCTCTTTAACTGTTAAAATTTCTCGACAAAATTAACAGACGCAATGATTGAAGCAAAGATTCACAGCAAAAAATTGCCCACCGACATTATTAGATCGTTGATCTCTCCAAAAAGGAGAGCATGTGTAGACTCTAAAAATGGAAATGACTATTAATGAACAAGTTAGAACTTTTCCATTTTAACAAATGTCCGAGATGTTTGATTTTTACGAGCAGACCTGATTATTGAAGATAAGGCGTAAAAACTATTCTGCCTCCGGAACATTAAAATCACCCAAGCTTCTATAGAGGATAGAACATTTATCTGCTTCTTGATTCACTAATACGTTTCCTTTGGGAATTTGATAAAGTCCTTCTGCTTTTATATAGGACAAAACTCTTTCATCTAAATCAGAAACTTTTTTCCCCTCATGGGCATGGGCAATACTAGCTTTAATTTTTGTTGAACTGTGTCCTGGGTCAGTGCTTTTTAAAACCTGTATTTTTAAATCTGGATTTTCTTTTACTAATGCCTTCTTGATCTCATCAATTTGCCCAATGGATTCATCAGATCGTGCCATGATAATCCATTCACTAATTCCTTTATATTGGGCCCGCTCTTTTCTTTGTGTTTCAACTGAAGCAACAACATCATCGCCATAGATTTGGATTAATCTGACTGCTGGCAATTTTTGACTATTCACTTTATCAAGGAATGAGTAAGCGATGTCATTGCCAATTTCTGGTCCATCTGGAACCACAATATTTGGAGAATCCTCGTAAAGACTTTTTACCATTTGCAATCGGTGAATAAAAGGAAGGGCGTTAGGCTTATGAGCTGCGGAATTGGGAATAACTAAAACATAATCAAGTTTACCGTCTTTAAGAGATTGCTCAACAACGCTTGAATGGCCGACATGAATTGGATCAAAGGTTCCAATGTAAATCCCAATCCTTTGACCTTCCTTTAAAGTAAGTTCACTTAAAAGAATCGCTTCACTAATTCTAGGAAAGAGGATTAAAAAAGTAGCAATTCCAAGACAAATATTTTTTAGAGAAATTTTCATTGCCGTACTATTCGGTATACCAATAAAAAACTTGTGAGTCTTGTTTTTACATGGCCTTGTTTTATGCAATAAATCTGTATTATATAGCAGGGCCCAAAGATTTTGATTCTTGGGCAATATCTATTTTTACAGTAGATGGGTGTTAAAACTTTAGACACTTTGCTCATTAATTAGACATTCCCTAATGGCCCCCCCTTTGAAAATCAAGCATTTTAGCGGCATAGATTTTGCTTCATTAACTATGAACTCTTTCGTCATTTTTTAAAATGAGGCCGATTTATGAAATTAGCATTGCTTTTAATGTTTGCCTTTACCGGCACCTTTAACCTTCAGGCCCAAGAGCTTGAGCAGGTGAATGCACTTATTCAGAAGTATAAAGTAACGGCCGAAAGACCAAAGGCCTGTCCTTTGGAATCTAATAAGTTTGCAGATCTTTTAGCAAAGACTGAGGCGATTAAGAATATTTTTAAAAGCAATTGTCTTCAAAATGATGAGAATAAGATGACTGAGGTTTTAAACTCAGTAAAAGATATTCAAGATGAATTAAAGAAAAGAAATATAATTGAAAAGACGGTTGATGGTAATACTATTGTAAACGCAATTACGGGGAATGATTCAAGCATTACGACAAGTACTCCTGGCTCGACCTCCACTTCAGCCTCTGCTGTCAGTGCTTTAAGCGGAATAAAGTTTTCAACTTTATTTTCTAATATCACGACAATGATCAAAAAGAATCAGTGTAATTTGGACGATGGTCGAGTGCTAGAGATGACTGCTGATTTGATTTATGATTCAACTCAATTGGGTTTATTGTCTGGAAACGAATTGGGATTAATTGTCGCAGGTGGTGGTTTCATCGTTTCTTCAGCTCTGCGATTAATTGATATGATCTTCAAACAAAGATTTGATTTCGATAAAAATAAAGACCGCCAAATATTTATTAAGTTGAATTGTTCTTTTTATGATATTCGCCACGATCTTGAAAACCGAGGAGCCCTTGACGTTGAAAATAATTCAAGCAGTGAAGACTTAAAAGACACAAAGGATCTTATTGGGAAAATGAATATTTCCTTAAAAAAGATGGAGCAAGAAAAAACAGATCAAAAGAAAATATTAGAGTCTATGGATCAAGAAACTTTAGTTTCCTTAGTTGGTGACGTAACCATTTTCAAGAAGAATTTAGTTCGAGTAAAGGCATATTTATCAAATGGAATTGTGGATTCTGCAGCTCTTCCAAGCGAGACACAGAAACTAATTATGATTTCAAACATTGCTCAAGATTATGATTTATTAGTGACTCAGTTAAATAATTATAGAAGTCTTAAAATTAGCTCGATTCCAATGCTGGATGATTTGTTTTTACTGGATTTAAAAAAGTTTGATTCGATGGATGCTGCTGGTTTTGGAGTGGTCTTAAATATTAATGCCCGTGAGTTTAATGATAAGCTAAGGGCAGGAATTCTTTTCCATGTCACACGTATTTTGAATGATATTGGTGTTAAGGAAGGAATTGCTTCTACCGAAAACCAAGAGATCAAAAAGTTTAAAGTTAGTAACTTGCAAAAGCAGCAAGAGATTTATACCGCAAAATTAGCTGACTTAAAAAAGATTGAAGAAAGATTAAACCGCGTGGTTTCCCCCAAAGAATACTCTGCGTCAGACGATGGTTCAGACAATATAGTGGCAATGCTTGAAAACTATAAAAACATCAGTCAACAAATTTACGGAGAGTGGGGAGAAAAGTTTCTTAGGTATTCAACTTTGAAAAGTTATAATGAAACTAAAAATTTCAAAGACAAATTAGACAGGTTCAATTCCAAATACGGCGAGCAATTGAAAAGTTTTACGATTGATAAATCTCCGTCGCCATATATATGCCAGGATATTCAAAGAATGAGAATAAGTTATAAATACGCTGATAGCTTAGTACAGGAAGGTTACGATTTTATTGTGACTAATAAGGATTTGTTTTATACCGATTCAAGAAATTACTATAATTCATTCCTTGATGAAGAAACAAATGGTGGTTCGAGTAGTCTTGAAAAAATTCAACGGCATTATAAATCAACGATACTTGCATTAAGAAAATTGAAGAAAGAAGACGTTGACCCGGATGATGAAGATAAATATCTTTCAAGGTCATTTTTTGGAACAACTTATTTGGGAAGATCAATGATTGATGCTTCTAATGCCAAGCTCTTAGTCCGTGGTATTCAGGAGAAGTTTGAGCAGTTAAATTGTAACAAAGTATTGGTTGATGATCTTCATTAAAATTGGGTAGAGAAAACGAGGATGGGGCCTCATCGAGACCCCATTCCAGGAAAGGCATAAAGCTATTCGTTTAGTGTCTTATTGCTAAGAAGGCGTTCACTGATCTACCATCCATAACACGCACATGTAATAAAACTTTATCAGCTTCTAATTTTTCAGGAACTTCAAATTCATAAGTAAAAGGAATCATCTTTTTAGGACAGAAAGTTTTT
>JAQTTZ010000131.1 GCA_028710485.1 Bacteriovorax sp.
TGAAAACGCATTTTCCTCGGAAAGAGTTAAGCGTTTTTCAAAAATAACCAGACGGAAATTATTGTTTGAAAAGTATGATGAAGGCCAAATTATCTTATTGGCTCAAGTGATGAAAAAAGCTTCACAACGTATGGGGGTTGATCCAGACACGAAAACGAGTACGCCATATATTGTTAATGAGTTTGAGGTTTCAAAAGCAGCAGGTAAAGTTGAGAACTATGTAGAACGAATTGAATTGGATACTCAGAGTCAGTTTAATTTGGCGAGAAGATTACTTAGAAGAGATATAATTGCTTTGCAGATGATGAAGAGTTTTCAAGGTGTTCAGATTACCTATGAAGACATGATCGTGGCTTCTTTGGAGACAGGATACATTTCTTTAGATGATATTGAATATGTTGCCAAATACGATGATCTTTGGAATCCAGAAATTCCTAAAGATGAGAGAATCATAAGAATGACTTTTAGAGTTGCAGGATATAGTACATTTTTCCTGCCTCCACCATGGAACGTAACGGCCGCACTTGCCCTAAGTGTTATTGAAGGAATTGTAGATAGCAAAAAAATTAATGGAGCTAAAAATGATAATCCTAACACATTTATTGAATAAAAGTTTTCTTGGACTCTTTCTTTTTTCAAGTCTTGCAGCAGCGGATGTCTCTGTATGTTCAAAAGAATTTGATGTATTAATAAGAGATAAAGGTGATAAATATAGCTTTGTATCTAAGTCATTAGAAGGTTTGTATTGCGGAAACAAATTTGAAGGTAAATCTTTTAAAATAGTAAAAGGAACTTCAGACGAAGCGATTGAGTTTAATAATGAAGATAAGAAATTGGTTAGAAAAGCGGCCAATGTATATTATCATCTGACCTTGGCGAGAAACTATTGGATCAATAACATAAAGTCTGACTTCGTTCCGAATCTTCCTCAGGTTGTAGTTAGGCTGGATATAACTAATGCTTTTTCGGATGTTCGTCATTTTAAAAATGAAGAACTGGAAAAGAATTATAATAATGCCTGGTCGATTCCAGAAGGTCATGAGCCGGATTTTTTAAATAATCCTAAAAAATGGACAAAGGAAATTTGGTTTAGTCCAATGAAACAATTAAGCACTCGCGACCTGGTCACTTCACAAGGAAGTAATCCGATTCATGAAAGCTTAGTGCTTGTTAAAGATCCACTTGTCGGATCTCTTGGAAATTCTTTAATCTACACTGGACTTCGTTTAACAGTGACCCCTGCCATTAATCAGGGACCGTTACTGCAAACAGCAGTTACCAATCTGGGAATGCTTGCAATATTATATGGATCAATTGAAATTACAAAGCATATGGATAAGTTTTTTGTAGATAAATATTATTATATTGATACCGCCATGGTTCCTGAAATTATTTATCATGAGTTTGCTCATATCGCGATGTCTGATCATTTGAAAACAGTGCATTCCGTGCCGGTAATTGAAGGGATGGCCGATTATTTTGCTTCGGTGATAGCAAACAGAAGAAAAATGTATGATCAGTTGAAGGGGTTTTCGACAAATAGATTTAAGGATACTGAGAGTAAGTTATTATATTCCCCTTTTCTCGAAGGTGCTTGGAATGCCACTTCAGATTTTACCCTAAGTTTATTATGGAAAGGTCGAATAGAATTTGATGTAATTAATGAAAATAGAATCAAGAAAGGCCAGGCCCCTGTTGCAGATTACGATCAGCTTGTTTTTAAAGCGCACCTTGGATTAGATGAAACATCAGATATTGCAAATGGATTAACAAAAGCTTTAGTTGATTCCTGCAAAGAAAGTTGTCAGTCGGTTAGAGCAGGAGTGAATACCTTGCAGTATGTGTTCGAGGAAAAAGGTTTGAATTAGTTTATATTTTGAAATAATACGAGATTAAATCCAGCTCATCTACAGTTAAATGTTTTTGAGCTAACGAAAAAACATTATCGTCTTCATGGAAAATATTCAGGCGAATGACTTCAATCAGCTTTATGATTTGATAAGAAATTTTTTTAGCAGAAAACGAAGAGTTGCAAACTGAACGGGGAAAGCAATCAAACATTAAGTTAATATCAAGGAAACAGCTCAAGGTAATCCGCTAAAAGATTATAAACGAGATGAGTAACAGATAATAATGCTGATCTTCAATAAAAATATGTTAAGATAGCTTTCATTATGAGCATCACTAAAAATATTTTATTAATAGACGATAATACAGACCTCAGATCAGTCATCTCAGTCAACCTTGAATCTCAAGGCTATAATATTATCCAGGCCGGTGATGGGGCCGAAGCACTCAATAAACTCGATCAAGAGAAATGGTATTGTATTGTATGTGACCTCATGATGCCTCATATTACGGGCATGATGTTTTTAAAAATCATTCGTGAGCGTGGATTAAAAATCCCTGTGATTTTTATTACAGGCCTTAATAATATTATTGAAAAAGAAGAGGCGTTCAAATTAGGAGCCCAAGCTTTTATCACTAAGCCTTTTGAAAATAATGAGCTTTACCAAAAATTAATAGATGCTGAATCTTATAACAAAATAGTCAATCGTTCAGAAAATGAAATAGAGCTGGACGATTATTATTGCAAAGTTCATATCGATGAATTTGTTATGGGAAAAAAAATCCTTTTTCCCGTTTTTTTAAAACTCTCTTCTTCTAAATTTATCAAGATCGCTCATTCTGGCGAGGATTTAGATCAGACAAAAATCGACAATATAAAAAAGCATGGCGTGGAATACTTCTATTTGGAAAATAGCGATTATCATAACTACCTCAAAAGAAATATTTCTGTCGCTCGAAGTCTTTTAAGCTTTCGCGAAATAAAAGATGAAAAAAAACGCGACTTTTTTATCAGTATTAGTAAAAACATTGTCGAATATGAATTTCAGCGAGAAATTAATCCTGAAACTATGGCCATGTCTTTATTTGCTATCCATAACACACTCATATTTGTGTCGGCCAAAAAAGATTTTTTCAAAGCGCTTCAAGCTCTTCATGAATTTTCCGCAACAGTGGTCGAGCATTCTCTATTAGTGTCCTTATTAGCTTCCGCGATTGCTCTTCAATCTGAAGAATTTAATAACAAGACAGTGCTTAGTGTCTCATTAGCTGCTCTTTTTCATGACTTTGGACTAAAGGAGCTTCCAAAAGGCTTAGCAGATAAGTCATTGAATAAAATGTCTACTGAAGAAATACAACTTTTCAAATCTCATCCTCAACTGGGCTCTCAGTTAATGGCCTCCATAAAGAAAATTCCAGAAGTCATTCCACAGGCCATTCTTCACCACCATGAGCATTCCGATGGCAGTGGTTATCCATTTGGTATCGGCAGGATAAAAATTCATCCAATTGCCCGCATTTTGGCCGTTGCCGATCACCTCGCCAGTACTTGGTCCCTTCCAGAAAATAAAGATGAGAGCTTTAAGGCCATTCTACTGCTAATAAAAGATAAGCAAGAAATCCTTGATAAGGATTATATTAAGTTTGCTCTCGAACTCACTACCAATTCGGATCCATTGTTAAAAACTAAATTTTAAACCTTCAATTGCTTAGAAATCGACTAAAGCAAGGTCCCCCTGTGAGGCAGGATTTTTTCCATGTCTGGTTTTCTAAATATTTTTTTATACTAATAATAACTTTTAAAATGAGGCATGGATGCTGCGCTCATTCAATAGGAAGAGCGCTAATCTTATCAAACGATAAATATTTTTTAATTATTCCATTATATTTAAAATCGCCGTTAACTTGAGCTTCCGCGTCCTCTGAAATCTTTACCATGTAAGTGGCCTCAAAAAAACGACCAGAACCATCTTCTGTAAAGCCCACGAAGAAAGTGTAGTTTGCACTACCACTCATCCATCCACCACGTCCAAAAGCTGTTTTTACTTCAGATGTAATAGTCACTTCACCACATCCAGTAATCCACGGATTTTCATCTGTACTATTTTGATCACAATTATCTAGTTCGATTTTAGCTTTTAATCTTGCAAGATCAGATGTCTTATCTTGAAGAAGCATTTTTATAAATTGTTCATTTTCTTTTCCATCAACATACATAGCAGCTTGAGTTGCATCTGTTTCTTCGGTCTGAATAATAACTTCTGCTTGACTTGCGTTTAGTTTATTAAAAGTTCTTATTTCTTCGGCCTTTAAGCCAAAAGAAAGCGTTGAGATAATGAGAATTACAATCATGTGTTTCATAATAAAGACTCCTTAGATTAGTTAAATTCTTGAGCGCTAACTTGTTAAATACCAAAATTTTTATCGTTTTCCGGGTCTGTTACAATCAGACAGCGATATTTTTTTTCATCGTATTTTAGTGAACAAGTAATCGAGTTCACTGATAACCATCGATTTCCAACTCCAGCATCTTGGTCTGCATATTTTAGAAATGACTTTGCTAAAGCTAATGACTGGCCAAGATAAGGTTCTTCTACTTGGATCCCCTTACTGCACCTTATATTGGTCATCCATTCATCAGGTGAGATTGCAGTGTAACGACATGCAATGGTCCCTGTTTTTATGATTAGAGTTTTTCCTGCCCATTCCCCAGAATCATTTTCCAGTTCAAACCCTGAAGCAGAAAGGGCCTCCATCATTGAGCGGGCCTCGGCACCTTTCATTTTTTTTACAACTTTTGCAAAGCTCACTTGTGAAAACGATGAAAGAACAAACACGAGTAATAAAGCTTTCATTTAAACCTCCAAAACGATAATTCGTTAATGGCCAGAAAAGTAATTTAATTTAAACATTTTGAAAATTAGAATATTCAGTATTTCATCTTCTAATTTTTAGAATGATAGAAAACGAGAAATTCTGGAGCAAAATTATCTGCACGTTTTTTTACATGGTAACCAAAGGCCTCAAAGCTTCAGAGACTTCAAAAGGAATTGAAATTTTCAAACTTTGCGAAAGATTGCTTCAGTCCGAAAAGTGATTTATTAGTTGTAAAAAATACAGTAATTGAAACGCCAATAAAAAAATGACTATATCTAAAAATAAACGCAGAGAAATTATTGTTTCCTTCCGCCCCGCTCTGTTGGAAGGTAGATGCTTTTTATTTATGGTTCGCGAAACCATTATAACTCTAAAATATGATGTAATTATAAGGCCAGGACTGATCGTTTTTTTTTTTAATATTGCAAAAAAACATACGAATAAATTTCATGTTTTGGTCGTTGGCGCTAGCCAATATCAAGTTTATGTAAAGGGGAAAAAGCTAGACAATTGGCCCACTACAGAAGAAGAATTAAGCTACAAATATATTTTTTAAAATAATAAGCGAGCTTTATACAAGATGGGATTAACAACTGAAATGAGCAAAAGGTTATTTAAAGTACTAATTGTAGATCCAGATAAAAATGGTATCGATTTTTTAAATACGCAGTTGGTTCGTTTGCAGTTAACTATTTTATTCGCCGGTAGCGGAAGCGAAGCAAAAAAATTAATTGTTTTACAAAGACCCGAGTTGATAATTTCAGAAACCTATCTTTCTGATTGTTATGGAATGGAATTGCTTTGCTGGGCAGAAGAAAATTATCCCCAAACAAAAGCGATTCTCGTGACTAGTGATGTTGATATTATCACTAATAAAAAAATATCAGGTGACGCTTATGAAATCTTAGTAAAACCATTTCCAATAGCTGAACTTGATAGAGTGCTGATAAAGATTTTTCCAACCCTTTTGGGAACAGCTGAACAAAAAGAATCGCAACAATGTTTCATGGAAATTTCTTTTGAAGAATTTTTGAGTGGAACGAAAGCTTTGACGTCACTTTATTTGAAGTTGTCGTTTAGAAAATATGTAAAAATTATTAATAAGGGAGAACTTGTTGAAAGGGACCTGATTGAAAAATATAAACGCAAAGGAATCAAATCCATTTATGTGGAAAGTGAAGAATATGACAGCTATCTTGAACTTGGATTAAAGGCCAGCGAAGTCATTAAAAATAGAACGGATTTATCTGCTGAACAAAAAACAAAATTCTTTATTCATGTTTCAGATATCTTTCAAGAAAAATTATATCAAAGAAGTTTTGATGAAAATGATTTTAGCCAAGCTCAAACTCTTGTCCTTAATACTTTAGAAGTTGCAATTAAAAATAAATCAATATTTGATTTACTAGAAATGATGAAAAGTAATAACAATGGCCTTTATACGCACTGTTTAGCAGTCAGTATCTATTCTGTATTGTTGGCGAGGAGACTCGACTGGAGCACAGATAGAACAACAGCTATTTTGGCGATGGGGGGATTATTACATGATATAG
Source organism: Bacteriovorax sp. (assembly GCA_028710485.1). GTDB lineage: Bacteria > Bdellovibrionota > Bacteriovoracia > Bacteriovoracales > Bacteriovoracaceae > Bacteriovorax. Next base: position 6,279 of record JAQTTZ010000131.1, read on the forward strand.
GACAAAGGAACATTCCTGAAGAATTAAGGAAAAGGCACCATTCGACTTATTCAGAGAATGAATTAAAAATTTGGGAAAACCATACAATCTCTGGAGCAGAATTATTAACCAGGATTGAAAATATCCCCAAAGAAGTTTTTCAAATAGCAATGCAACATCATGAGTACGCAGACGGATCTGGTTTTCCTTTTGGATTAACGAGTGTACATATTTTTCCCCTCGCAAAAATTGTGGGATTGATAGATTGCTTTGCATATCATGTTTTGCCAATGGATAACAAACCACCACTGACACCGCTAGAAGCCGTTAACCAGATTAAAAATAATAGAAAAGGGAAGTTTGATCCAAAAATGGTTGAAGAGCTGGAGCGCTTAATAATTTGTTAAATATCCCTGGATATCCAGGGCCTCTATTTCCAGCCCGGCCCTAATTCATCTCCGGCCAGTTCCCAATTCGATACAATTGAATCAAGAATTTCTTCATCTTCTAAATAAAACCCCAATTCCTCTAAAAGTTCGGCCTGATCACTGGTCAGTAAAACATGACTCCAGTAATGAATTCTTTCTTCATCTGCACTTTTTGATTTAATCACTAAGTTATAGGGAGCAAGTGTCCCTTTTTTGAGTTCAATCAAAGTTTGATTGGGAAGTCGATTAAATTTGTCACCAAGAAGCAGTGAGACATCAGCAATCGATACGATCTCTAACGAGATGTGAAAATGTAGGTTTTTATATTCTGTTTCAAATTTCATGTTAAAATTATTCTATCTAAAAATAGTGTTAGTGTACATGCTAACCTCCAAGGAGCAGCAGTTTGTGGATCAAGTAAATAACTATTGGCGCAAGTGTGGAAGCTGTAAAAAAGAGATTGGTTTTAATAGTATCTACCAAATGTGTAACGTCAGCACCTGCCGAAAATTAGTTTTTTGCTCGGTTGACTGCTGGAATCTTCACAATCCCGTAATGAACCATAAAAGTTCGTGGGCCGAAGAAAACCGATCTCCAAGGAAAGAGGAAGCCGTTGTGGAAGTAAATAACTCAGTGCAGTCGCCCCGGCGAATACTAGTTCAAAGTAAAGCTAATCTCCCGACTCAATCTGATGATTCCCAAGAGGTTCTGATAGTCGCTTCTAAGCTCAAGCAGTATATCAAAGACAAATATGATATGAACACCGCCGCCAATGTCATGGAAGCACTCTCGCGCGATGTGAGACGCCTTACCGACAGAGCGGTTGAGAAGGCCCGTAGCGAAGGAAGAAAAACAGTTATGGACAGAGATTATGAATGATCAGCATAAAAAATGCATAGAGCTCGGAAATTATTTTGAGTTCATGCCTGGTAGTGATCAAACTCATAATCAATCTGAGTTGCCTCATCTTTTTTTAAAACATCCCATTACTGACTCAGTGACTTTTTTTGGTGGAAGCTTTAATCCTTTCCACCTTGGACATCGCGCCTGTTTGGACTTATGTCCTGAAAAAAATATTCTAATTGTTCCAGATCGCAATCCGTTTAAAGCAGCAATGGAATCTTCCGCCAATGTTTATTCAGATTTTTTAGCCTTGGCCCATGAGTTAAAAGATACGCCTTATTCTCTTTATCCTGGGTTCTTAGGTCAAAATCTCCCTAATCCAACTGCCTCATGGTTACCGTTGGTAAAAATAAAAGAAAAAAATTTATTAATAGGGGATGACTCTTATATGAGTCTACTGACTTGGAAAAATCCAGAAGTGATCTTGAAGGCACTTACAAAATTATATGTGGTTCCCAGAATTTATAAGCGCGATGATTATTTGAAACAAGAACGAGAGATTCTAAAACTGAATCCAAATTTAGAAGTTCACTACTTGGCCGATCATCCTTATAAAAATATTTCGTCGACTGATCTTAGAAAATAGTCAAATCCATCTTTAGCATTTTCAGAGATTGAATGGCCCATATCGTGCAAGATGTATCGGTGAAAGGTATTAATGAGAATAGTAATACCAGAGGAAAAAATTATGAAAGCACACATACTCTTTGGCTTTATTTTAATTTTAACTTGTTTCGCCAAAAATGCCATTGCGCAAATTCAAACGACTGCCTTAAAACAAAATGAATCATCAAGCATTTCTATAAGTTATTCAAGAATTACACTAAGCGCAGTTCTTGCGTTTGCCGCCAATCAATCAAGATTAAGTGCAATTGATCAGAAAAAAATTAGCGATATGGTGAAAATGGCAAAAACAATGGGTCGTATTGCAAAAATTGAAGTGGCAGTCTGGTCTGACAAAGAGCTAGCACTCAAAGGAGATCTTCCTAAAGCAGATAGAGATTTGGCCCTTGAGCGCGCCAAGTATATAAAAGAAATTATCAATGAACTTACCGGGCAAATAAATTACATCATAGTTTTTAATATGGCCGAAGGCTCTAATTGGCTAACCAGCATGCTTCACAAGTCAAAGGTTGAACTGGGTTATATGGTGCGGGGTAAATCTGTCGTTAATCTTGAAGAGCTGGAGATATTTAAAAGAGAAGGTGCTCGGTCCAAAGCAGTCGTGATTATGAAGGTGAAAGAATATGGAGCGGGGCAACCGCCAGCACCGTTGCTTTAAAGTGGACAAAAAAAAACCACTCTTTCGAGTGGTTTTTTTTATATAATGCAAATTTTTTTAAATTTTTATTACTACTTAACTTTCCAGTAATATTCCGTTACCAACTGTCCTTCGTATTCGAAAGGAATATCACTTGGAAGTGGCATATCTACAACTTTTGCTATTTTTCCGTCGATTGTATAACAAGCAGGAATAGATGGAAGTCTTGGAGTTGCTTGAGCTTGAGTATAGTTAAGTGAAGCAAATCCGCG
>JAQTTZ010000132.1 GCA_028710485.1 Bacteriovorax sp.
CAGCTCTCTTGCCTGCTCACTCTTGTCCCACTTATCGATTCGTGGAAGAACAAAATTAGAATCATGCCCCTTAAGCTTCAACTCTTTTAAAATAAATAAAAGCTCTGGAGCGATTTCAACTAATCTATCATCACCCGACTTCGTATCTTTAAACCCATCATCCGAGTTCCACGAGCTATCTACCAAAATCCGTCTCTGCTCAAGATTCACCTTATCCCACGTCAAAGCATAAAGTTCACCATTCCTCATTCCTGTATAAAGAGCAGTGGCCCAAATTGGATACCACTCACAGTCCATGATTTTGGCTTGAGTTAATAAAATTTTAATTTGCTCCTGGGTCAGAACCTGTTTCATCTTATCCCCAATCTTGAATTTCATTAAAGGAGTCGGATTATTTGGAATCAGTGCTTTCTCTACTGCATAAGTAAACGCACCACGAACGTACTTTAATACGTTTTTTTGATGGCTGACCGACCGATGGGCCATTTGCTTTTGGATAAGCTCTCTGATCTCGAAAGAAGTAATCTCATCGATAAGCTTCTCTCCCCACAACTTCAACGTATGCGCTTCTAGGCAAAGACGGTAACTATCCACTGTCTTTCTTGAGACATCTCTTTGGGAAAGATCAGCAATGTAATCTCTCACTAGCTCATTCCAAGTCGGAACAATCACGCGTTTAAGTTTCAAATCCATTTCCAGGACAAGTTGTTTCTCAACTCTCCCAGCTTCAATCTTTGTCTTAATCCCCTTTCTAATAATTGAAAGCGGTTTTCTCGTCACTGGATGCCTCTTACTGTAAGAGACAATCCAATACTTTTTCTTCTCATCATACTTAATTCCCATGTCGATTTCCTTTTGGTTGCGACATGAGTAGCTCTTTCAGTTCACTAATCAAGTATCGATTACTGCGACCAAATTTGTAATAAGGAATTTTCCCATTACTCGTTAGGTTCATTAATCTAGCGACACTGATTCTTAAATAATCAGCCGCCTCAATACTAGTAAGCATTTCCCTATATTCAGTTTTTAAAGAGCTGTCAGACGAGTCATTCATACTCTTCAAATCACAAGTTTGCATTTTACAACTCTCCCAAGAGTCTTAGTATGCAGGTACTCGTAGGAAGTTTATGCTCAACGATCAAACTTTTATTGCAAGTTATTGTTTTTAAGTAGATGTTTCTGAGCAATCTAGATTTCGCCCGCGAATCCACTTTTTTAATTTTAGCCAAGTTCTGGATCATATTTATGACTATAGGGTTATTGATATCATGATTTTCAATAGTGACTGTGCATATAGAAAGCTCCTTTAGCATCTCGTACTTATTTTCGTCCTTTTTCATTTTAAAATAACGATCATGAATCTTTCCATCAATTTCTATGGCGAGACCTTTAAAGCCTTGTGATGAAGTGAAGCCTGAGTTTAAATTGGCCCTAATTGCAGGGATAAAAAGATCGATGTTTCTTTTACCAATCCAGAATGACCTAAAAACCTGAAGCTTCGTTGATTGCTTGATTAGATTATAAACTGCGTCTTCACTTGCTGTTCTGGACATCTCTGACTTATGAACTGACTCCAACAACTCACAGAGTAATAAATACGCTCGCTTTAATTCTTTATGACTAATTTGATTTAAGTGTTTTCGATAAACCATACTTTCCTTTCTAAGATCCATACATAACTCCTTAAATAAACCTAGGGCTGGCGCTAACCATCCATAGTAATAATGTGTTAAAAATTAAACGGTTACTAATCACTATTCAAAGTCGAACAGCACGTGATAAACAGCACAGACAGAGCATCTAAAATTTAAAGCAAGCTGGCTATTAGTCTAATAGCTCTAGTAAAATTGGCCTTCATCCGAACGAGAAAAAATGAACTCATTGGAACAACAACTTAAAAGAAATATTGTAAACGAACTAAATAAGAGTGGTGATGATTCAATCAGAGCCGAGAGGCTCGCCAAGGAAGTTAAAGCTCTAAGTGAAGTCAGCGTACTGTGTGAAAAAATTCGATTAGAAATTAAGCAATACCAATTGGACCCAAATTATAGCAACCTTTTTTCCAATTTAACCCAAGTCAATAATCAGGCCAGTAAACTGCACGCATATCAAAAATCGAGGCTGCCTCAAAAAACAAAAGGGAAAATCAGAATTCCCTATAATATTAGTTTTCAAGTTCTAAAAGCAATTGCATTATGTGAGACCTATAATCAAGACCTGACGTGGTTAAATAGGTTTCTACACCCAACAGGCGAGCTTTATAATCACTTGATAGATACATACGGGAGCAGTACGAACATCCAACTTCCAGTTTCTTCCCGCGACACAAGATGGCTTTATACATTAAAAGAATCTCTTCAACGAAATCTTTTCTGTTTCACAGACAAAACAATAAAAAAAGCAAAGGATTTTGAATATCTTGAAAGTGAAAGAATATTCTATGAAATGATAGGCCCGCTAAATAAAGCCATCTTTGATGAATATACTGCTCATTTAGACGAAATAATTGCAAAACATGGTAAAAATTAAGTAAAGTTTTAGTAAACTAGGCACGCCACTTTTCAATTTTATTTGGAAATACCTCAAGCTTGTATTCAACTTCTTCCTGAAATTCAATAATGAGTTCATTAGAGACTCGTGACCTAATTTTATCATAATATTCAATCAGTTTTTCAGTAGGCATATCAGCAAAATTTCTTGTGTCAATTTCTGCCTCAATCTTCTGAACCAAGCCATGGAAGACTTTTATTCTCTGCTCTTTAGAGATTAAATATTTCTCACAAAGTTCATCAAGATGAAGGGCTTTTATATTGGAGATCTCAACCTGATACTCCTTACTCCATTTTATCAGAGTTGGCTTAGACACGTTGATTTCCGTAGATATGAAATCAAAACTCTTTCCTTGTGCCCTTAAATTCATGAATCTGTTTCTTTCTTTGATGTCTTTCATTATTTAATATTAACAAAAAAACCATGAATGAAAAGGCCGTTAGCCTTTTTTGTCTGTTACCAAAAAATTGTTAGGTGCTGTTATTTAGAATGATGTCCAGTTAGATAAAGTGATCGTATCACTATCTTCTTTAAACCCAAATTAGCATTTTTTACTCGTTATTTTTTATCTTCGCCTTTTGTCTCACAAATTTTTAGATTTTTATTTTTTTGACTTTAAAATATCAACGAGTTTATTCAATTGATCTTCTCGAAACGTAACCAGCCTTGATTTGTCCTCGCCTTGGCTTTGGATATATGCAGTGAGCCGATACGCAGTAATTCGACGTGTAGATCGGCGTTCAACAATTGTTTCATCAAAAACTTCTACAGTACCTGTAACGGGCTGACTTCCAAGCCCGACTATTTGAAATTGTTTATGAGGAATTTCTAATTTGCTTTTTTTGTAAGTTTCGTTTGCGGATTTCAATTGCAGCAATACTTCACCTAATTGATCTTTAACTTTTTCTTTATCTTTTTCCGGTATAGTAATTTTAAAACCTGCACCATCTGCAATTAGTAATACATCTCCGGATTGTTCACCGACACTTAAGGCGACCTCGTTAGCACCAAGCTCGCCAAGCTTGGAAATGTACGCTGTCAGTCCCTTAACCACCTTCTTCTCAACGACGACATCCCCAACTTTTCTTCTAGGAAGTGCCCAACCAGTCTCACTCAGAAACTTTCTTTGTCGAATAGTAGCCTCCTCGGTACGTTGAGCGGCAACGTCTTTATTGTAACGACACTCTCTCCAGAGATGAAAAACTTGAGAGAATCCATTAGTAAGTTTCATTTCTTTCTGGCCAATATGTAACATTCCAATTCCCAGAGGATGGCCAACATTGTCGAAAATTGCTTGTTTCGTTTCAAGATATGCATAAGGTTCATCACCATAATTATTTGCCCTTAGTTCATAATGATGATCATCTAGCTTCTGAACGATTACGTATTCGAGATTGTTACTGTCAACACAAGCGCCTTTTTTTATAACTCCAAACTTTTCAAGGATGGATTCGGCATGAGCATCAGTAAACATCAATAATATAAGCAATATTCTCATTCAACTTCCCTAGACACGAGTAGTCCAATACTTATTAACGGTAGTACTCATTATCGGAAGTAATCTGGAATTATTTAGTAAAAATATAAGATAAGGAAAAATTCAACGAACCTCAAAGAGATTCAAAGATCTTCAAAAATTTGACTAATTTTAATTTTGTAAAGAATCGCTAGTTTTCTAATTGTCACTAAGGTTACATTCTTTCCACTTTCTATTTTTTGCAGATGCCGCCAATTGGGCCACCCATGCTCCTCGGTTTCCTCTAGCGTCCATCCTTTGGATTTTCGTATAGATCTAAGCTTCAAACCAAGGCTTTTTAAAAATTTAGTGTCTTTTGCATCAAGTTCCATGTAAACATTTTATTTACACGTCCGATAAGTAGTACCACCGATAGTGGGTATTTCTAACTGGAACTAATATTAATCATCGATCTCTTCATGATAAAACTCCAACGCCCCGAACAAAGAGAGTAAGCTAATCTTTAGTGGCTAATGTTGGTTAAGGTTATGTTTGGATGTTTATTCCAATAATCAGTTATAGATAGTAATAGATGAGGTAAGTCGTGTGAATTAATCCCCAAAGATTCTGCGATCAATAAAAATAACTGAAGACTGTTAAAGGTATCAAGTTCAAGACATCTCCCAGATAAAAAAATCGGAAACTCTACCTCTTCCTTATGATTCAAAGGGAAGCCATTGTTTAAAAGCAGCGTTTTGTAATATTCACCATCAAAATACAAAATACTTTTCCAAATATTATGACACTTAAATCGAGTCGACACTCGATTAGGATTTATACCAACAAGCTTTAAATATTCTATGTATCGTTCAACAACAACCAAATTCAAAATAAATAAATTCATTCCATCCAAGAGGTTAATTATCCTACAATCATTCACACCAAAATATGTATAAAAAAATTCTTCAACCCCTTCATGCATTTCAAATCCATTTCTATCACCAATTTTTAAGGTGCTTAATGGCACATGCGCCTTCATGAATCCGTTCGACATTATTTCTAACGTAATGCCTAAGTTTGTTCTATCCTCAACATTTTTAGAAACAGTATTTAAAATAATTGAATTAGAAGAAGTGTAAATACAGTTAAAATCTATCTGGGCTGTACAGCTTTCTGCTCCAGGAACACAAGCATTTTGACTAAAGCAGCTCTTGATTTTTTCAAAATTAGTTTTTTCATGAAAATCATTTATTTTAAAATGCATAAAATTTTCAGGAAAAAAATAGTATTCAATATATGGCCAATTTTCTTGTTTTTTAGATCTCCCGTAAGTTTGGCTTGATAAATTTTCAATAAGCTTTACTCTTTGATCCTTTCTTTCATTAAGTTCAAACAATGAGCCTCGATCTTTAATAGGCATTGACCCCGCACCATTTCTTACAAAGATTTTCCCCTCTGAATGAACATAAGGTGTATTAAAGCCTTTCTCAACTCTAATAATTGCTACATTTACTCCTGCCTCATTAGTAACAAATAACGATTCGAAAAATGGGCATGGAGAGATATTACCGACTATCGAATTTCTAATCCAATCGTCAATATTATTTTCAGGCATCGTAAAACCGCAAATTTCTTTAGCCGTATTCGTTTGATTATCTGATAATACTCCAATAAAAACCCACCCTCCCTCTTGATTTGCAAACGAAGAAATGCTTTTTGCCAAAGCTTTAGAATCAGGAATTTGCGATTTATACTCTATAAACCATCCCTCTGATATTTTCTTATCAACTAAATTTTGAACGTCTTCAAATGTGATTTCGGATAATTTTTTACTAAAAACTTCAAACATTTTCTATTCCTTTACATCCAATTAACTTTTACATGATTGATATTTGTATCCAAATCAATAATCTGACTTTTTAAAAGTAATTTTACTTTCGCTTTCGATCTACATTGCCCTTTATTTGATCTAAAAATGCTTTATGCATTTCAAAAGAATCTTCTTCAGAGTCTAAACGATCAAATTGGTAAGAACGACCTCTTCTTTTTGGTCCATGTTTTCGAGCGAACTGAGCCTGATTTATTAAAAATTTTTCCATTTCTTCATCTTGTTGATGCCTTTCGTGAGAATAGCCTATTTGTCCTGGCTTTCGGCCATATTCATCGAATGCTTGAGACTGACCGCCTTTGTAGCCAATGAATACATTTCCTCCAAATACCATGGAACGTGGATCAGGCATTAATAAATCACCCTGCCCAAGCATGAACCATCCTGTTTGCTTTAAGTATTTCTCTGGATATAACCACTCTTTTTCAGCCGCTGCAATAAAGCGTGAAGCTCCTTTTTTAATAATAAAGTTCATTTCTCTTACCTCTTGTTCATCCAGATCTCGATCAACTTGTATTGTTCTTACATCGATTACGGACTCTCTAAATAAAGATGGATTCGGCCGCAGCTTTAATGGATTAGCAGAGGGGTTTCTAGCCCAGGATAAGTTTGTTAAAATTAAGATTTTCTCGTGAGATAAAGGAAAAATTGTATGTGTACCATTCATTCTAACATCCGGATCAAGCATTCCATTACACTCTTTAGATCCTGGTAGGCATTTGCGATTATAAACAGTAACGGGGTGATCTGAAATTATAAATTTTGTTTCCGACGAATTAGCATTTCCAATTTGCCAGACACATTCTGACCAAGTAGCACAAAACATGGCCTGAAGCTGCTGAAGCTGCTGAAGCCTAAAAAGAATCGTATTATGATCTGTCGTATTGATCAACCTTTGAAAATCTCGAAGCCCTTTAGGTGTTCTTAATTTTTGTATGCTTAAATATCTCAAAAAATCTAAATGTTTTGAAGGTCTCCAATTTGGGTAAGTAAATTCGCTTAAATAACTGACAGCTTCTAACCCTTTGAAATCCACATTGCCAAAGAATTTTTGCTCAATCTCTGTCGAACTCCAATCATTAAATTTTGTAGTATAGAGATCTTCTTGATAAAAACAACTAGCTGCTCCTAACCGTCTTATATTTTTCCTTGGATATTTCTTTCCATTTTCTGCCAGAATTACATCTGGTCTCAAATCCAAGTAAAAAAACTTCCTCTCCCTGTTCGGAGGCAAGAATCGTTCTTGATACCACTGAGGAACATAATGGTTCCGTCGGTATGAATTATCACTCATTCAAAATCTCACTATAAAATTCATTTTGTATTTACTTAACCTGGTAAATACACCCAATCAATACAAAGTATTGCAACAGGGGTTATTTTCGATGATTTCAGGTGATAATAAAAAGTGAACTGAAAGAGCAACTCATGTCTAGCTTATTTAATTTATTAGAAATAAAAAAACCATCTTGCGATGGTCAATTTATGTTTTGCGATGGTGGAGGTGGTGGGAATTACCCCACCTTAAAAGTCCCCATCGCTTCACCGCGTTTTATAAAACACTCAGTATCGCAAAATTAATCAATCGACCGATTGCGAACCTCTATGATCAAACTTTCAATTTCTTCGTCATCAAGATTACAAAGCTCAACCCCCCTATCCCAAAAGCAATGATCAATAATAATTTTTTTATTAAGATAGCTATCTAAATAGTAACCGAGAGTCTTCGCCTCCTTTATTTCTAAAACATCGTCCACTTTCAAAAGAAGCGACGAAATCAATTGGAGCTGATGATCGTTATCAGACGACAAGTCCGAATATTTTATACATTTAGTCTTAAATTCTATTTCTTTATTTTTCATAATTATCACCTTTAAAAAATTGTTATGCCTCAAGTATGTATTCTGAATTATCGACCCAAAAGGAAACGATCTCAGTTTTTGAGCTGTTTTATCCTAGTGAATCAATAATTCCTTTAATGAGGCTTAATTTTTCATCAGGAAGATCCAGAATTTTATTTCGGCATTGGTCAATCACCTCATGCCTCATCACCTCCGCATTTAAATATTTTTCGAAATCCTCAATTTTTAGTCCAAGACAACCTACGATATGGTGAATCCTCTCCCGATCAACCGCGATTCTCCCATTTTCAATATGTCCGATGGTCGGTCTTGAATAACCACATAAATAAGAAGCTTTGTCTTGAGAGAGCTTTCGTAAAATACGAAGGGCCTTGAGCGCTCTTACCTCTTTTGTAATAATTTTTTGATAACTCCTTCGATCTGAGTTGGTAATTACATTTTTCAAACGAGGTTTTGATTGAAGTAATTTTCCTCTTTTAATTTTTAAGAAATCTTCATAAGAAATTTCCAAAGCCTCAAGAATTTTTAAAAGTCTAGTTTCAGACAATTTATCCCGAGCGTTTTCAAATTTTTCGATGGCCTTGTCAGTTACATTTAATTTCTTGGCCAAATCTTTTCGGGAAAGACCCTTTAAAATACGGACCTTCTTTAAAACTTTTGCATTTGATTCAATTCTTTTTTGTTCATTTGAGCGACCTAGCATTTTAATATCCTTGTTGGTTGGTGCCAGCGTCCCGCTCTCTAAAAATTGTCTATGGAAAACGAATCAAATTACCCTCATTTGCTACCAAACATTGCTACTAAAATTTGACTTGCTACCTACGGAGCCAAACGAAAAGCCAAAAAAAGCCAACCCTAGAGATTTCTAGAGATGTTGTCGCATGAGGATAATTTGAATACAGAAGAAGCGATTCAGTGAACTTGCAGAACTTATTGATTCTGTTAGTTTTTATAAATTGGGTAGTTAGCTATTTGGCGCAAAAAAGCCGAATCAAAATTCGGCTTCTTTTTTTTCTTTAAATTTTAGAACCAGAAATATGGTGGGCCTTGGCTCCTGAGACTCGAACATTTTTCCTCCAAGATCCCTTCCTAGAACTCAACATTATCAAAGGTTTATTGGCTAATCAAGCTGACCCTGGAGGAAAAAAGTAACGGAGGAAAATTACGGAGGAAAATTAGTGTTTCCTCCGTGTTTTCTGCAATGAACACTGGTTCCCCTGAACGAGGGGTTCAAACTTGGTCTTTTTTTATTAGATTTCTCTGGCTACATGAAGAAAAATAAAATGTTGATGATTGTTGAAATGAC
>JAQTTZ010000133.1 GCA_028710485.1 Bacteriovorax sp.
GGCTCAATTACCTCAGCACTCTACAGTTTTGGCCTTTATCGAAAAAATAAAAGCAAATGCGGAGCTCAAGGCTATGGATGTATTGGATCAAGATCTTCTTTATATGCGGGCCCATAAAATGTCTACTCAAGAATTAAAGAAGCTCTACCCTCATTTTTCTACGGAAATGATTTTGAGAATAAAATCAGTTGCAATTGAAGATAATGAAGTTTTATCAAAATGAAAAAAATGAAAATATTTTTCTTATTATTTTCACTCCAGCTTCTTGCTAAACCAGCAAATGCCGACATCCTTTTTATTAACCTCAATAATGCAATCGGAGAAATTGAAACGGCAAAAGCTTCTGCTTCTGCAAGAGGGGAGAAGCTAATTATTGTTCCAAACATTGAAAAAAATAGATCCTTGCAGCTTAAGAAAATTCAAAAAGAAATAGAGAACTTAAAGGAAATAAATAAAAAGTTAGAAAACAAGAAATCCTTAAGCTCCCTAGAGGAAAAAACGCTAAGAAAAAATTATGAAAAACTATCAGATATTCCTGGCCGGGTAGCAGATATTTTAGATGGAATTGCTCCCATTGAACAATTGATTCAGGAAGCTTTCATTGCTGAAAAAAAAGACAGTAAGATATTTTCATCGATAATTTTGTCAGGGCATCACACTATTGATAATGCCAATTATGGCATTATCGCCAAAATAGATGATTCCGAATTTGCAAAAATCTTGAATGATAATCAAGATATTTCTTCTCAAATTAAATCGCTCTATTTATGGGGCTGCTATACGACAGCTAAAAATCAAATATATTTCTGGAAAAAGAATTTACCGAGTGCCCAATTTATTGCCGGCTTTGAAGACAGAGGACCTAGTGATGGCAAGGCCATCAATCATGATATGCTCAAAAATCTAATGCAAAAAGAAAAAATTTTATCTCCAAATGATCTGACGGCCGATGCAGTAAAAAAAGTTCTTGAATTGATTTCTTCAATTGATAATGTGAAAATGTCAAGTGCCGCTCTCTATTACTGTGGCCAATACGTAAATACTTCCTTCAAAGTTGAGGATATCAGTAATCCAAATTGTGAGCTTAATATTGCCCGATCTATTTCATCAAACTACAACTCTGTTGTAATCCCTTATTTAACAGGACAAAAAGATGTGCCTGAAAGTACAGATATGTCACCTCTACGGGCCATTTATTCAGAAGGCCAAAAGCTTCGGCATTGTGCTGATATTGACGGGCCTGAATTTCAAAAAAAATACATCTCACTCCTAGAGCTTATTTTTTTTAAACAAGTCAGCGAAAATTTTTTTAATTTTTATAAAAATGACTTGAATGCAATAATAGATAATATTAAGGCGGCCACAATTCCAAAAAATTTAATGCCTCCTAGATCAAGTGATTCGAGACCGAATATTCTTGCATGGATTAAACGCGTTTCAGATTTTGCAAAAGATCCAAAAAATACAACCCATCCGAATTTTGATTTAATAAACAGAATGAACAACCGATTGCAAAATGTATTGCTGAATTTGAATTGTATGAGGCCTGACTGGATTGAAGACTACGGGCCTGATCGACTCAAGGATTCTCTTGACGAAAAATGTGCTGAAAAACAAAACTAGAAAAATCACTTGGCCTCTCACTTTAATTTCAAAAATTTCTTTTGCTTAAATTTTAATATTTTGTGGTCGTTATCAACAGCATTTCCATAAGGAAAAGTCTGTTGTAACCTCTTTTAAATCTACAATTACAAAGAAAATTTTTAAAAAGTATTAGGTGGAAAATCATCATAAATACTTTTTTCAAAAAAGGACCAACCTGATTCGAGAAGTATGTTAATTCTTTTATAGTTAGAAAAATGTAAAGCTTTAGGATCTATCCATTTAATTAAAGTTAAAATGTAGAATAAATGAACTTTACGAATTTCTTTTTTATGGAATATTTTATCATGGTGAGCAATTCTGTTTCTTAAATCATTAATTTCATCCAGCATTATCCTAACTTTTTTTGCAACTGCCTCAGGTTTTCTTTTATTCATATCATGATGAGGAAAAATCCAACTAATCTGAGTTTGATTAATACTAATAAAATGTGCATCAAAGCAAAAACGCCAGAATCCAAACATCAAGTTTGAAATTACATCTCCATTGATCATTGCACGACTTTGAGTATTTGCTGTTTTACTGCCGGCCTTATATGCTTTTAAAATATTTTCAAATTGTTTGGTTTTTACCTTATTGCCACGCCTATCTAATTTAAATACTTTCGTCTTCGAGTCTGTTTCATAACCAAAATTTAACTCAAAATTACTGTGAATCATTGGAAAATCTTCTTTCAAATGGTTCGCCCAAGCTGAAGAAATTGAATTTCTAAGTAAAATTTCTAGAAACGAAATAAGATTAAAAAACTCTAAACTAAGTCTCATATTGTATTGATACTTACGTATTTGCTGACAAGTTGTATGATTTCCTAAATGATTATAAGAACTTAATCTTGGCCGACTTAATCCATTAACTAATGGGGATAAGTCTTTATGAATATGGTGAAATAATAAATAATCTTCAATTTTTGTTGCTAAATTTCTCATAAAAGCCGATACTTACCTTACAGTGCCTCGGGAAACCTCTTTTGGCCCTAGAAATAGGTATTCCAAAACGGGTCCGAGGCCACTCATTATTTACATCTATCATACCCATTATCTTTTTATTATCTAGTGTCTCTTTAAATTTTGTTTCTATATTTTTGATTTTTTAAAAGTATCTACTAACCATGATGTTATATCTATGATTTTTCCGTTTTGAGAGATAACGAACTTTTAGAAAAATCAATATTAAAATGAACTGATAATCAATTTTTTGAAAATCTACAAGGCTCAAACCATTATTCGTTATGCCGATTATTAATTTGTATAATATACCTTACAAAGAAACTCCCGCGGCACATATTTGGCACACGCTATTTTTTCAATGAATTTTCTATTATGCCAAGAGACATCGAGATTTACCTGTCAAATCGTCAATGGCCAGGTTGAAGAAGATGTCCACCATTTCAATTCAACAAAAAGTAATTCGCATACTTTATTTTGATCAATGGTTAATTCATAATTATCCACAACTTAATTTTTTTGAAATAGACTTGAGAATAGCTAAAAATTTTCTTAATCAAGCTAGTCCCAAATACCGCGACTACGAGCATGGGTCTTTGCGACAGTTTTTCAGGTGGTGTTTAATAGAAAAATTTGCTCCGAAAACCCATTTGAAAAGATAAGTCGTTCAAAACCTGCACACGAGCTTACTATTTGCTCAAAGGAGCAAATAAAAGGGACTATTAAAAATTTTAAAGAATCCAGAATCTGACCCGACCCAATCAATGATGATTGCCTTATCTTTAATTTTGGGGATTTGGAAAAAATGAATTAATTTATTCAACATTTTCAATTAATAATAGTGTAACTGAGATTCAAGTTTTTCAATCTGATTTGAGTTATGCCCATAAGCAAGCAACCAGATCCGATACCTTCATTATTCCGCAAAAGCCTAAGTTGTTTTTTGAATTACAGCAACGATTTATTTTCGACTGGGGACGCCGTTTTAGTCATCTTGAATGGGGATCTACAAAAAGACCATTATTTCCGTTTCCAAATGGAATGCTTAAACCTCACCCAGGGGGAAGTTTATTTCAGGCCATCAGCAAAAATACTCAAGATTCAAAAGTACAAACGATGATTAAAATTGAAGAGACGAAGAGACACTGACATTAATCGATGGAAAATCAATGAGAGAAACAGATAAAATTATCGGTCAAATTTTTAATTGCGTGCCTAAAACAATTAACAAAGTGATTATCAGTGAAAGATTAAATGCAAAATTAGAGCGACTTAAAAAAAATTATGGGGAAAAATCCCATGAAGAATTATTTGAAATCTTAGTCGATGAAAAACTGATGGATCAAAAAACTCACAGTGAAAAAAAAGATGAACATGTCAAAAAATATTGAGGACCCAAAATCTCGCTGTGCCTAATCTGCAATTTTTCGGTATCGCAAAAATGAAGCATTTTTTCTCTCAACAAGAAAAAAATGAAAACACAAAAAGCAAAAGAACAAAGTAATTATCTCACACGAGCAAATCGTCTAAGCTAGGATTTTTCTGATTTCCTCTATTAAGCAATCGCTAAAAAAATATAGGTTGCAGAAGTTACGTTAATATTTGTAGCTGCGACTTGTTTGACGATAAATCCAGAGGTCTGAGGATCAATGCTATCATCTGTAGTCACTTCGGCCGCAGTGGTGTTGAGTGAGAGATGAGGATCAGTGGCCGAAGCTGTAATACCGCGTACTGTATCCCATATATACCAATCACCAGTGCTATCCGTGCGTTTGATAAGAATAAATCTCGCACCAGTTGAAAATCCACACGCGATAGTTTGCGAAGTTCCGTTGCCCGTATAAGAACCGACTTTACTGATGCCGACTTTGGTGGCGAAGAGGTAGGCAACGTAGGTGTATGACGGCCCATTGACATCATAGGCGCCACCGAAACTCAAGAGAGAGTTTGTGTTGGTGGCCCATATATCTCCACCAAGGGTCTTTGCTGCGATTGTGTTAAGTACCAAATACTCCGATGATCCCCCCGTAGCGAACCCTGTTCCCCATACCGTCCACATCCTAGAGTCACTGCGTGACTTCACAATCATCAATTCAGGAACCACTCCCAAGTTGTGTGCCGTAGTCATTGCCGAGGCAGTTCCTGTATAGCAAACCTCATCAAAGAATCCAGGAGCGCGTTTGAAGAAGTGGTTGATATATGTCTCTCCACCGCCATTAATATGAGTATCTGCTGTGCTAGTTACTGCCCCGTCCATAGTGAAGCTATCAAATAGTGTAGCAGTTGTTTCCGCTTGTGTATAAGGAGAGTACAGAGGTTTGTTATACCCTCGCAATCTATCTATAAATGTAGACTCATGGGCGCTAGCACGAGAAGTAGTTATAACCAAATCGGGAGCAAACCCAACCCCAGTAACAGTAGCAGTTGCAGCAGTTCCAGTTCTTGCAATAGCATTATAAACCTGGGTCCCTAACGTTGGTGGCTTGTTGGGGCGGCGGATAGCGAGATAGATACAGGTTGCAGATACACTAAGACCAGTTGAAACAAATCCAGTTGCATTAGGGTGAGCACCACCTGTACCACTGCCTTCCGCCACAGATTGATTTGAATACAGTTGAGCACATTGACCACCTTCAGTTGCTGCACCTCTAATAGAATCTGTTGTATACCATGACTGAGTTGAATCGATACGTTTCTGAATAACAAATTGAGGCTCCCACCCTAAAGTTACACTCGCTCTTGCTCCAGCATCCGTCGTAAAACTCCCGCACTGAATAATTCCATTTGCCGATGTATCATGTGCGAAGATATAAGCGACGTATGATTTTCCAGTCTCGTTCATATTCACCATGGCTACACTGTAAACATCAGTTGGATTAAATGATAGATTTGAATGAGGTGAACCCAGGCCCGATTGAGTTCCAGTCGTGTAGGTTATACTAGCGGCCGTTGAATTAATGGATAAATAAGCATCCTTTGTAGTACCATCGCCGCGATGATATACCCCCCAATCACCAACATGAGATGTAGATTTAATAATAATCATGCCTGGTATAGCACCTAATGAATGCGCTATATTTGCTCTACTATTATTTCCATCCCCCGTATAAGTCACGACATCAAAAAACTTTGCGGCTTTGCGAAAAGTCCAAGAGACATATTTATTTCCTGCCGAATTAGCGGAGCTATAAGTAGCATCGGCGCCAATCGTAAATCCAGTAGAATTAAATACTGTCAAAGAATCTGTAGGATTAAATTCTGCATTAGTTAAACTAGATCCCAAAAGTTTATTGGCCCCTCTAACTGTATCAGTTAATCCCCCCCAATTAGCGGCCGTTCTATCTTTCGTCCAAACCATTCCTCCCTTACTGGCCAAATCAATCCCATTAGTAATGGTCTGAATTGATCCGGCTCCCGTATAGGTATAGGCCGAAAACACATCATCAACGTATACTTGCGTAGAAATCCCTTGCTTAAAAAAAGCAAACGGAATAGTGACCCCTGCCTGAACTTTTCTTACAAACAAAAATTGCATCAACCCCGTCGCTGTGAAAAAACTACTTATTTGTAAAAAAGACCGACGAGAAAGAGGGCCTTCTGTCCTTGCTTCTTTAATGTATTGGTTTGTTTGCTCATAATAGGAATCAATAGTTTGATTTGATTCCAAAGTCTCGGTATGATTTTCTTCACTATTTTTTTTTAAGTCCTCGCTAATCTTAAATTGCATTGGCGTAAGTTCTTTTTTCATTGCCGCTGGTAAACTACTAATGATTTTGAGCAGAGCTTGGCGACGTTTAATTCCAATCTCTTTTAGTTTGCCTAAATTATCAGTCATCACTTCTCCAAAAAATTCTATAAAAAAATAACTTTATTAATTATTGAAATCCTGCAATCCAAGAAACATAAACGTCGGTGCCTATTCTTTGATAAGAATAAACAGTTCGTTGTCCCGAGGTTCGCGCGCCATTTGCTGGGTTGTAGTAAAAAGTCAGACCTGCTTGAGAATAAACACAGGTAGTAGTTCCTGTTTCAGTGACAGCTAAAAGATATGTTCCGCCATCTAGCATATTGGTGAATGCTGTGGTTGCGCAATCGACAGACATGGTTTGAGTATTTCCATTATTCCAATCAATGTTAGCAGAAGCATTTGTTTTAGCACCTCCGCCTGCAGAAGAAATGGATCTGGATTGGCCTACGACTTCTAGTTTCGCCGTTGGTGCGGTTGCTCCAATCCCGACGTTGCCTCCCATAAAAGTGGCCGCATACCCTGCCCCTGATTGAGTCACTTCAACTGCAGCTCCTGCACTCGAGGTGTTGTTAACAAGAGCACCCGTCATGGTTCCACCAGTAAGAGGAAGTTTTAAATCGGCGTATGCTTTGTTTACCGCGGACGTCATTCCAAGAGGTGTGCTGTTAACGATGATATCCCCAGCTCCTGTTGCGGTGATCACATTGGTTAATGAAATTGTCCCTGAAATTGTATCTGATCCATTTTTGACCAAATAATTTGCCCCATTGCTTGTTAGTGAAGTCACTTGGGCCTGTAATTTTCCAAACGCAATAAGAATAGAATCTGCTGCTGTAATTGCTGAGTTGGTTGCTGTTGAAAGTCCAGTGAGGACTGTTGCCCAGATATCGCTGGCGAAAGTTGATAAGCTTTTATCACCGCGAAGATATTGGGCGGTTGTTCCGGCGGTTATAGTGTTTTCTTTAGTGGAAGTTTGTCCAAGAACAAAGGCGGTGGTGGCTATTTGGGTGGTGTTCGTGTTTACTGCGGCAGTTGGCGCAGCGGGTACACCTGTAAAGGTTGGAGACGCAAGAGGTGCTGAACCTGATCCGTTTGCAACCCATGACAAGGTCCCAGCACCATTTGTGCTCAAAACGTAGCCACTTGTACTATCCGTCGCAGGCAATATATAGGCCGCTGTGCCTGACATGAAAGAGCTGGCCTTTACAGCGCCTGCGACTTCTAATTTTTGTCCAGGTGCAGTGGTTCCGATTCCGATGTTACCACCTAGATTTGTCATGACACTTTCAATACCAAACAAGGCCGTATTAGCTGGTCCATCAACATTACCATCAAAAAATCC
Source organism: Bacteriovorax sp. (assembly GCA_028710485.1). Classification (GTDB taxonomy): domain Bacteria; phylum Bdellovibrionota; class Bacteriovoracia; order Bacteriovoracales; family Bacteriovoracaceae; genus Bacteriovorax. Next base: position 7,697 of record JAQTTZ010000133.1, read on the forward strand.
TTCAATAAGGGCCTGTACAGTGTAACCATTTCCCATTGAAATTTGAACATTTGATCCACTGATTTGTAAAACAGGAACAAAAGAAGAGACAGCATTAGCGCTTACCAATGAGGTTACCCACGTATTTACCGCTGTTCTGTAAATAATGTAAACTGAACCATTTGAAGTCCCTGTCCCCTGAAGGGCAAGTTTTATTCGATAGTGATATCCCACTTGAAGGGTATTTACTCCTTCAAGCAAGTTTATAGTGGTAGGCGTTCCCGCAACTAGAGCATAATTTTCGCTATAAAAATATCTGCCGCCTCCAGAAATACTACCATTAACATCTAGCTTTGCTTGAAGTGTTGTCTTTCCAACACCAACACGACCTGCATTTAGGTAAAGTGTATTGGCGACTGCACCTGTATTTACCGAGGTAAAAGGCACTACGTTTGTATTTTGAGTTAAGGTAAAGTTAGCAGCTGGTGCAATATTAGCAATCACTGGATTTAAAATTGTTGGTGATGTTCCAAAAACTAATAATCCGGAACCTGTTTCATCGGTAATAAGTCCTGCTAATCCTGCCGAGGTATTTGCGACTGAACAACTAACCCCTCCACCTGACGAGGCACCCGCACATAAATTATTGGCGACAATTCCGCCAGTTCCCACCAATGGAATATTACCCGCTAAATTTCCTGTCGCTGTTAATCCTGCACTTGTTATTCCTAAGGCCGTCTGTGCAGCTGCTTGTGTGGTTGCACCAGTACCTCCGTGGGCAATATCAATCGCTGTGCCATTCCAGGTACCAGTGGTAATTGTTCCAAGTGTTGTTACACTTGCTGAACCCGCTGCTGGTGCGCGAGTGGTATCGGTTGGGTGAACGTGATCCTGTCTAGCGTATAAAAGAGAAGTTCCGACTGCTGCCGTTCCGTCAATTAATGGTGCTACGGTTGCAACTTGTCCGAGCACAAAGGCAGTTGTTGCGATCTGAGTTGTGTTAGTACTAACGGCCGCAGTTGGAGCAAGAGGCACTCCAGTAAAAGTTGGACTTGCACTAAAGACTGCAAAACCTGTCCCTGTTTCATCTGAAAGTATTCCCAATAGACCCGCAGAAGTTGTAAAGGCCGCTTGCTTGGCAGTGAATGCATCGTAATCAGTTTTACTAAGAAGACCGGCCGTTACTGCTGCAGTCGAGGCCATTGGTATATTTAAAGTGTGAGTTGAAGTTGCTGAACTAATCGCTGGAGCTGTTCCTGCGCTTCCAACTGCAAAAGTTTGAGTTGATCCGGTTAATCCACCTAGGCTTGTTAAGCCTG
>JAQTTZ010000134.1 GCA_028710485.1 Bacteriovorax sp.
CTGGCAGTCCCTTTAATCGTATGGAGTAATCTAAAATAGGTATTAAGCAAATTTGCATTGTCAGGATTTGATTCAAGCGACATAATTAGATCTTCAATTTCAAGAAGCATAGGATGAGACTCTTCGACAAAAGAGACTACCATCTCATGCTCTTCATCTAAATAGGACCGGCGTTTATCTCCTAAATCATTTATTAATTTTTTAAGATCAACTTCATGAAATGGTTTTTCAACAAACGCTTGAATCCGCAAATCCATCCCAGCTTTTGTCATTTCTAAATTATAATGTCCTGTAACCAGCACAAATGGAATATCAATCCCTAAATCATTTATCTTTTTTCTAAACTCAAGTCCATTCATCTCCATCATGCTATAATCAGAGAAAATATAAATTATTTCATTCCCATTTTCTTTTATATAATCAATCGCCTCAAGACATGAGGTATAAGTAATAATTTCATAGTCTAAATTTTTAAGCATTAGCTTATAGATTGGTAAAATATCATTATCATCATCCACACATAAAATTTGATATTTTTTCACCAAAGGTCTCCTCGAAATTTCTCATACGATCTATCTCATCGTAATTATCGAAATATTTAGAGATTTATTGAGGATTTCCCATGACTGCACACCTAAATTTTTCTTAAGTAAGAAAGGAAATAAAGTAGTCCAGTATCCTAGCCGATCATTTTTCTCCATTATAATCTATTTCAATAATTCTCTTCTAAGTTTGTGCTAGAATTAAGGCAATTAAATCTCAAAAAATGGAACTGCATTGGCTATCTCAATAAAAAAACATTTTAATTTGCTCAAGTTTTCCCTGCTTTTTAAAAAAACATTAAAAACTAATAGCGAAGAAAACTTGAACGAATTAATTTGCTTAGCTTCAGAAGAAAGAGGAATACTTTATAAATTACTGCAGCACCTCTACCCGGAGAAAATTCCGGCCATGCAAAACCAACACCACTCGATCGACAAAGCTGAAATAATTTCAATAATTGAAAAAGAATTAAAATTAAAATTTTACGATCATTTTACTTCGATAAGTGAACCTATTATCTGTGCTTCAATCGGCCAGGTACATAAAGCAGAATTAAAAACGGGACCTGCTTCGTATGAGGCAGTTGCAATAAAAATACAATACCCAAATGTAAAAAAATCTATAAATTCTCAAATGCAATTTTTAAAACTAGCGGCAGCTGCTGCAAAATTTGGACCTATCTCAAAATGGAATATCTCCATCAAATCGCACCTTCTTCAAATAGAGGCAAGGCTTAACGAAGAATTAGATTACAATCACGAATTAAAAAACTTATTAATAGTTAAAAACTTTAATTCGCATTCAAACAAAAAATCAATTACCCCTTTCGAATCGTATTGCTCATCACAGATTTTCACCCAGTCCTGGGTAGAAGGAGTTGATTTAAAATTTATAGAAAAAAACTGGAATGACAATGATCGAAAACTTGCCGCTGAACAATTAATAGAAAATTACATGAAGCAGATTTTCAAAGACGGATTCTTTCAAGGTGATACCAATTTTTCTAATTTTATTTTCCAAAAAACCAGTGGCGGCCATTCAGAAATCAATGTTCAGTGGATCGATTTTGGAAATTGGTGCACACTTCCCCAAGAAGTTCAGAAATCTCTTTATACTCTTATTTTTCAAACTATAAAAGGTGATGATCTAAACTACCTAGGTCATTTTGAAAAAATTGGATTTGATATTACAAAATTAAGATTTTTCCAAAACGTCTTACCTACTCTTGTTTCAATCTTACTTGAACCATTTTTAATCGATCGTCCCTATGATTTGGTTAACTGGGAACTTGAAGAGAGAATTGATAATTTACTTGGTGAAAACAAATGGTGGTTTCGTTCAAGTGGTAATGCTGGTTTCTTAGAATTGATGAAATCTTTTGTGGGAATTATAAATATATTAAAATTTCTTAGAGTAAACATTAATTGGCACAAGCAATTCCTAAAATTATCAGATCAATTCAATATTGTCTCAATTAACCAGCAAATTCCAATTTATGAAAATAGTATTCCTTCAATTTCTAATCTAGCTAAACATTTAGTTATTCATATTTTTAAGAACTCTAAGGAGCATGTGAAAATTGAATTACCGGCCACTTCATTTTTAGACTTAGAGAATTTTATTCCAGAAGATATTAAACTGCTTTTGGTAGAAAGATCTTTAGACATACAAAAAATTAAATTTAATTACCTGAAAAATGGACTAGTGCCTGGAGAAGTTTTTTCTTTAGAAAAAACAGATAGCATTAGTGATACAGAGAGCGTAATAACAAAGTTTCATGTCTATTTAATTTAGGATAAACTTTTACAAATCACTTAATTGACATTAGTGAGGCACAAATTTTTTGGTATCGCTTATCCATGTCAATATTTGGCTCGCATTTATTACGTAGCACCCCACCACGAACTTCCCAAAGAAAGATAATACTTTCCTCCAAGCTTGGTAGCGCAATCAAGCACCATTCTTTAAGATGGGCACTCGGAATTGAAAGTTTTTTTTCAACAAGTCTGCTCCATTCATCAAAAATACTTGAAGAAATATGCAGATCAGCTAGAAGTGCTGCCCCCTTGAGAATAAATAAATCACGAAAGAGGGAATTTAAATAATTAGAAATATCACTTTCATCTCTTGTCGATTGATCAAGAATACTCATTAACTTTATCAACTTCTTATTCATTTTTTCATTATATACATTCAAAAATTCATCAACGAATATATTGCCAGGTTTATCACAAACGATTTCGTTGTTGCCGCTTATTACTTCTTTGAAGGCTTCAGTGGTAAATTCCTCATCAGAGAGTCCAAGTTCGCGCAAAGACTCCAAGGCAGCATCACTAATTACAATTTGAGTTGATGTTACTATTTTAACTTCCACACCAGTAAATTCCTCATCTGAGAGTCCAAGTTCGCGCAAAGACTCCAAGGCAGCATCACTAATTACAATTTCACTTGGCTTAACCGCTTCCAATTTTTCAGTGAGCTTGCGCTCATTTTTTTGAAAATTATCTTTCTCTCTTATAAACTCATGTAGCATCTTATCAATTATTGATTGCTCAACATATTTAAGCTCTACTAAGACACTTCCCAACATTTTTCTTTTAAAGGCTTGCTTTTTATATAGCTCATTAAGTTTTATTTCATTAATTTTCTGTTCATTTTTCAGAACACTGATCAGATCGCTATTATTTTCTAATTGCAGTTGAATCATTTTTAAAATTTCACTTGAAGAAATTATTCTATCTTCTCGCAAAACGCGTAAAAAAGAAGGTAGGTGTTCTACTTGAAAAATAAGTGCATCTAATAATTGATCTTCATTTATAATCTTTTTATTTAATAAAAATTCTCCGAAATACATAAACTTACTTACCCCAGCTATATTTTTATAATCGTCTTGAGACTGTATTAATTAGCGGCCCTATCTCTTCCAGAGGAATACTTCGTGCAAGATCACCGATTGTCTTACAAACCGCCCCAGGCATACCCCATACAATGCAAGACTCTTTGCTTTGAATATAAGTATAAGAACCTTTTAGGCTTAGTTTTTTGGAGCCAATAGCTCCATCCTCGCCCATGCCAGTCATTATTATATTTAAAACCTGTTTGTCATAATTTTGAACAATGGAATTTAGTAATACATCCACCGAAGGCCTAACAAAACAAACTTTTTCAGTTTGATCTAGATGGATTTCCCCAGTTTTTGTTATTGTCATGTGATAATCCCCTGGAGCAACAAAGCATACTCCAGCAGTGAGGACATCCCCATGTTTTGCTTCTCTTACTTCAACCGGCGATAATTTACTTAACATTGCAGCTAATTTCTCAGTAAATATTGGTGGCATATGCTGGACAATAAGCATGGGCACACTAACCTTTTCAACAATAGTTCTAAAGACCTGGGCCAGAGCATCTGGACCTCCTGTAGATAGTCCAATAACAATTAACTTGGGTTTTATCGGCATTTCAGTTTTAGTTTTTGAAGGGCCAAGGATACCTATCGTTTCGACGCCATCTCCACTACTGATTCGTTCCGTTATCTTAGAACGCTTTAATTTGCGATTTTTAAAGGCCATTATTTTGGGGAGTAAATCTTCTTTGATTTTTTCTAAACTTTCTTCAAGTTGTCCCGTACCAATCGTTTTAGCAACAAAATCATCTGCGCCAGCACCTAGAGCTTCAATTGTTTTCTCTGCTCCTTTAACAGTAAGCGAAGAAAAAACAATAATCGTGATGTCTTTATTAAACTTTCTTATCTCTTTGATTGTTTCAAGTCCATCCATGATAGGCATTTCCATATCAAGCGTAATTAAATCGACATCAGGATGAAGTTTCAACATATCAAGGGCCAATTTTCCATTGACCACTGATTTAAATACATTAAGTTCAGGAATAGTCTGGAGTGCCTGCGTAATGGCACTCCTAAAAACTATTGAATCATCTACAACTAAAATTTTCAAAAATACCTACTATAATTTTAAGCGTGCAACATATTTCTTAAGTGCTTCTGCAATTTCACCAACCACTTTCGCTGCCGCTTGTGAATTACTTGCATCTTTACCTGTACTCGCAGCAGCTTGAGAAACTTGTGAAATATTCTCATTAATCTGCTTTACTCCCTCTGCTGATTCCGAAACAATTCTTTTTACTTCGTTAGTTGTGGCAGCTTGCTCTTCAACAGATGCAGCAATATTTCCTGCATAACCGTTTACTTTTTCAATTGCCGAGCTAATTTCTGCAATAGCACCAACCGCATTTTTTGAATCAGCTTGTATTGTTTCAATTTTCTTGGTGATATCATTTGTAGCTTTAGCAGTCTGTTTTGCAAGTTCTTTAACTTCATTGGCAACAACAGCGAATCCTTTTCCGGCCTCTCCGGCCCTGGCCGCTTCAATTGTAGCGTTTAGTGCAAGAAGGTTTGTTTGCTGAGCAATTGATGAAATAACTTTAATAACATTTCCAATATCCATTGAAGATTCACCAAGCTGATTAATGATTTGGTTAGCATTTTTAGCCAACTTCATCGCTTCGTTACTCATATTTGAGGCTTCATTGGTAGTTTTAGTTATATCTTTAATTGATGTAACCATTTCTTCCATATTACTTGCAACAGTCTGAACACCAGCATTAACTTCTTCTGAAGCAACACTTGCTGTGTTGGCCTGAGCAGAGGTTTCTTCTGCAGCAGCACTTAAACTTGAAGAGATAGCAAGAACATTTGTTGCTGAGCTTGCCAAATCTTCTGAAGACTTAGTTAAATCTGCAATTAGTTCTAGTTTCACCGTAACAATCTCCCAAGTTACCATTGGCCCAATATAAGTTCCGCTTTCATCAAAAATACCAGTTACCAATAAATCGAGTTTTTCAGGCCCAACACCAATAATTGATCTATATGGAAGATTTTTGGGATCACCAATAATTTTTCTTTGGTGAGCTGGATTTTTATGAAACCAGTCTATACTTTTACCAACCAGATTTGCTGCCTTCTCTGGCAAATACTGTTCAAGAGTTTTAAGAGTTTTAAGAGAAGCCTCATTCATATAAATCATCAACCCGTCTGGGGTTGCGAGCATCGTGTTGATTGGTGATTTATCAACCATATTTGTAGCTCTTTGAGATTTAGTCATAAGATCGAGCTTAGCAGTAATGATTTCCCAAGTAACCATTGGTCCAATATAAGTTCCTGCATCATCAAAAATGCCGGTCACTAATAAATCAAGTTTTTCTGGTCCAACATTAATTGTTGATCTATAAGGAAGATTTTTTGGGTCACTAATAATTCTCTTTTGATGAGCTGGATTTTTATGAAACCAGTCTATACTTTTCCCCGCTAAATTAGCGGCCTTATCTGGCAAATACTGCTCTAAGGTTTTAAGAGTCTTTAGCGAGGCTTCGTTCATATAAGTCATAACTCCATCAGGAGTAGCAAACAATATATTAATCGGCGATTTATCGGACATTGATTTTCTTTGAAGTCCAATATCACTTTGAGTTTTTTTATCAGTAATGTCCTGAGCAATTTTAAATACACTAACGACATCGCCTTTATCGTTTGTTACCGGATTGTAAGATGCACCTAAGTAGACAGATGCTCCACTTTTTGTAACTCTGGTAAGTTCTGCAACACGAGGGATTCCTGAAGCTAAATCATTCCAAAGTTTTTTATATTCAGCTGATGCTACTTCAGATGGAGAAACGAAGATCCTATGGTGTTTTCCAATCAGATCATCACGCGTATACCCCATGACTTGCGCAAATAAATTGTTTAAGTCTAAAATTGTTCCTGATGGATCAAATTCAATGTAAGCGTAAGTCTTTTTCAGTGATTCAATCATATGCATTGAATTATCAACTTGAGTTGTTTTTGTACTTTTTGTACTTTTTGTAATTTTTGTGCTTTTTGCACTAGTACTTTTAGCAGTGGCCATGAGTTACTCCTTAAGATTATTTCTATAATTATAAACGTTTAATTTTCTGTATTTAGTATTTTTTCTAAGGCTAAAAGGATCAATAATTTATGATCCAGTTTATAGACACCGTTGATAAATCGTCTTATTTTATCATCAAGAGTCTCGGGTGTTTTTTCAAAGGTTGAATCTTCCACATCAATGACATCTAAAATTTCATCAACCATCAATGCGTAAAGTGATTCACCTGATCGAACAATAATATTCATATACTCGGCACGATGATCATCCTCTAGACCGAATAAACTTCTTAAACTTATTGCCGTTACAATTTGTCCTCGTAGATTGACAAGACCTCTTACGTACTCTGGTGCAGAAGGAACCTGAGTAAGCAATTGTGGTTTAATAACTTCCTGAACTTCTAAAACGGAAATCGCATAAAATCCGTTTCCAATCTTAAAACCGCAGAGCTGACTTATTTTTTTGGGATGAATTTTATGTAAAACATCCGTATTTAAATTTTCATTATCGATCATTTTTTCCTCTTAATCCTAGGGATTTTACCGATGATTCGTGTAGTTACTAACGGATTTTAAAACTTCTTCTTTATTTAATTTTTCTAGATGTTGAGTAAACCCCACACTCAACCCCTTGGCCTTATCTTGGGCGGAAATCCTTGATGAAATTGCTATTATTGGTACTGTTGAATATTTTTTATTTGAATTTCTAATTTCTTTTGAACAATCCCAACCATTCATAATCGGCATTTCTATATCTAGAATAATTAGATCAACGACTTCACCTCTTTCTAAAAAATCTATTCCTTCTCGTCCGTTGCTTGCAAGAGCAACTTCATATCCACATTCCTCTAGAAAATCCTTCAGGACCTTTCGATAAAGAGGTGAATCCTCAACGACAAGAATTCGTCCATTGTTTCCATTTTGCTTTTTGCTATAAACATTTTTACCTAATTTTTGCATATCTATAATGCCGTGAATATCTAGTAGTGAAATGGTTTTTTGATTCGTAAAGATTGTTCCAAGAAGACCATTACGATCCACACTATCGGAGCTAATTCCACCTTCACTTATTGCAATATCTTTTATTGAATCAACAACTAAACCAAAAAAATGGTTTCGAATTTTGACAACAACGCAAGCGATGGTAAAATCTTCATTTCCCTTTATACTCTCAAGCATTGAAAGTCCTTTCAGTTTCAAACTTTTTTCTAAATTAATCAATGGCATTGGAATATTGCCATATTTCATTAAGGCCTGATCTCCACTCCACTCAATTTGATTTGAATGAAATTCTTCTAAACGATTTACCAGCATTAACGGGATAGCATAATTTCGATTATCTCCTAGCGAGCAAAGCAATACTTCTTGGTCCTCATTTCCGTATGCTTGTAATTCTTTTGCTTCGGCAAGTAAATGATCTGCTTTTTGGCCATGCCCGCGATCTACAGTATTAAAAAAACCAAGTGCATCTATGATAAGGGCAACTCGGCCATCACCCATAATTGTGGCCCCTGCAAAAAATGATAAATTCTTTAGTTTTTTACTTAAAGGCTTAACAACAATTTCTTCTGTATCCAAAATAGAGTCCACAATTAATCCATAGACTCTTCCTTCAGCACTTAAAATGACAATATTAATAAAATCATCTTCTTGATTTGTTCCGGCCTGTTGTTCTAATTTAAGACTTTCGCTCAAACGAAAAATAGGAATTAAATTACCACGTAGCCTAAAAAATTCTGAATCATGTAAAATCTCAAGCTGCTTCCTGCTTTCTTCTCCTTCAAGCCTAACTAATTCAACTAAGTTGATTTGAGGAATGGCAAAAGTTTCATTTTTATCTTGAATAACAAGGGCAGGTACAATCGCAAGAGTTAGGGGGATTTTTAACTTAAAAGTTGTTCCCTCTCCAACATTTGAAGTAATATCAACGGAGCCACCAATTTTTTCAATATTGCTTTTCACAACATCCATCCCAACACCACGACCAGAAATATTAGTGATCTGCTCAGCTGTAGAAAATCCTGGCATAAAAATAATATTAAGAATTTGGCGGGCAGACATTTTAGGACCCTGTTCAGAGCTTACTATGCCCTTCTGAATCGCTTTTTCTAAAATTCGTTGAGGATCAATTCCATTACCATCGTCTTTGATTTCAATCGTAACCTGTCCACCTTCGTGGTAAGACCTAATGGTAATCTTCCCTTCTTCATTTTTTCCTTTCTTTATTCTATCCTCAGGAAGTTCAACTCCATGATCCACTGAATTTCGAATTAAATGAGTTAATGGATCTCGAATGGCCTCTAATAAAGTTTTATCAAGCTCTGTATCTTTTCCAATAATCTCTAAAGCAATTTTTTTGTTTTGAGACCGCGCCAAATCTCTCACAATTCTTTCGAACTTTGAAAGCACGCTTCCAACTGGTTGCATCCGAGTTGTCATTATGTCAGTTTGAAGTTCGGTTGTTATAATATTTAACTGTTGAGCAAGGCGATTAA
>JAQTTZ010000135.1 GCA_028710485.1 Bacteriovorax sp.
TCCCTTTTGGATAAATTTAAGTCTAGGTGTACTTATTCTCTATTCGGCTCAAGGACGCATAAACTTAAATGAGAGGGGCACAAATGAGGCAAGTCGGAAGTAACAAATTCTATTTTCCTTTAGTTTTCAATCTCGAATTTGAATAAAATTGGGAGCATAGGATACACCGCAAGCTCAAAATGAAAATGGATATACTATTTTTTTTCAACGGGGTTAAGAACAATTAACAATCCATTTCTCATCTCTAGTGACCGTTTTAAAAGTGTGGGATTTTTATGGGCATCTTCTGAATTAACATAATAATATAAAAGAGCACAATCTTCAGTTGGAGTTATTTCCAAATTACCTTTGAATTCATTGTAGGGCACTTTATTCATACAAAGAGTAGGCATCATAAAAATAAAAGATCTTTCTAATTTAAAACTGTTCTCTATCGCAGTATATTTTTCATCTAGTGGATTTTTAAATAATTTAATTTCTCGTATAGAAGTAGCATAATCAACTGAAGGCAAATTTATAATTTTCTTCATCACTTCTTTCGCAATTCCATAGGCTAAAAACTTGTCCATTAATCGACAATTGATACAACTTGAACTTAGGCCACGAAGAAAGCTCCATTCGGCCCCTCTTGATCCATTGATAATTTCATCTTCACTATTTTGACTTCCAAGAACATGAGAGAACCCATCGGCATGTCTGGCCTCATGAATTAATGTCGCCAATCGATTAAGCCTACCTTGTATGAAAAACAAGGGTGGTAGGGATATTTTTTTTTCCATTGGTGAATAACAACCTACATATTTGGACTCAATCGCTCCACCACATTTAGCTCCTCTACTTGGTACTAATAATTGAATTTTTTTAAAGAACCAGGCAATCAATATTTTACCATCAAATTGATTTGATAAAAATATTTCTTGATAAAGTGGAGAATTTACCTGAGCACCCTTTAATTCAGATAGTGCACTTAAATCATTAACTAGGATTTGCATTTCTGCTTGAGTGAAAAGTAAATTTTTAGACAATTTTCCATTTATCTTTTGAGAAACTTCCTGTCTTGTTGAATCGGATACCACCATCTGCAATTCTGTAGACAATGCATTATTATTATTTTGAATAGCTGCCAATACTTGGGCGCTCGTCAAAAAGGTAAATAAAAACAGAAAATAAGAAAAAGATTTTAACTTAATCACACATTCTAAAATATTGGTTCTCAATTGAATACTCCGAGCTAAAAACAATTTGAGCCCTCAATTACCACGAATGGCAGCAGTTTTTCCAAATTGCCCCAAAAATTACAGACTGTAAAAAAAGATTGGTCTGGCATTCCCTATGATCTTATTTGAGCTAACTGTAAAGTTAGCAATAATAGATTAAATTTGTTGAACAAAAAGAGATGCTGTCAGTTGGTGAAATAAAAACCTGCCTCTTCAAATTATGAATAAATCTAAAGAGGCAGTCCGAAAATTACATTGCTGAAGACTAAGGCTTGTACCAACAAAGCGGACGGTTTCCTACTTTATCTCCGTTTCTCACAGAACAAACACCTGTGTTTGCATCAGTCGTTGAAACTGCTTCAGATAATCCGTGATCACACAATGATGCTTGAAAGTAAGTATCTAAACGACATTGCGCTTGTGGATGGGCATCAAAAGTTTTAGCGACAACTGATTGATCAGGAGTTGTAAAACTAACTGGAGTTTTCCCTTGAGTAACTGCATTTAAAAGTTTTCCAAGAGCAAGACCGGCCATTGCGACTCTCTCACAACTAGCGATCTCATTGTCGTTTTTATAAATCAGCTGACATTTATTAACAACATCGGTAGGCACATTCAGAGATTTTACCGCTGCGATATTGTCATCACTTTCAAAATAATGACGTAGACATTTCATCGTTCCCCAGTAATCTGCTTGTCCTTCGTTCGCTGCCCAAGACAACGCCCCTGTCGATGGATCAGACTTTCTTGGAGCTCCTCCTAGGTGATGACCTAATTCATGGCATGCAACCAATGCCATCCCGTCTTCAGTCGTCTCTGGATGGCGAGCAAGCCCTCCAAACATAACAATGGTGTCCACTCCTGTTGTATTTTGATGAGCGTAAGCGTTTACAGTCGCGTCCGTCCAGCGTCTCTCGATAGTAAACTTTCTCCCCGTACTCGCCACAACTCCGGCGTAAAGCGAAGTCATCTTATCCATAACTCTATTAAACTGAACTTCAGTAATTCCTCCCATTGCTTTTTCGCCAACTGGGATTCTTAAATCATTCTCCGGCATAAATCCCGAATGGCCATGAAGATCACAAGCGATGACCCCAAAAGACAACATACTCAAAGATAGTATCGATAATTTTATCCAATTTTTCATTTTTTAATCCTTATAAAAATGTCTCAATTAATGAGATGGGAAATTCTGCAAAAATTATTTTTTTTTGTCTAAGAATATGTCGCCAATATCGCTAATTGTAAGAAGATGTTTGTGAAAATTACAGAATGAAAACAATAGCATGAAATCTGCAATGAAACTGCAATGAAGCTGCAATGAAACTGCAAAAATTAATTTCTTTTATTTCCTTTCCCTATGGGTTGTTAAAAAGACATGTAGGCACCTGTTGAGCATCCCCTGGTTGTGCAACGACATTCCAATCAAGGCAATCGAGTGCATAAACACTAAGAGTAGTGGCCTCAGTATTTGTTACTTGATTTTTTGCCCCCGCCGCAAAAAGCAACGTCAAAAGTGCCGAAGCATCCCCATCCTGGATTTTAAAAATATGCTTTTGATAATCCATGGCCGTGCAAGAATCCAAAACAGATTCTCCTACACCAGCATGTATGCAATCTACTCTGCTTGCAGAAACAAAATCACCGTAGTCTGTTGTTTGAGCTGAAAATCCCACCTTCTTAAGCGTATTTATCACTTTTGTTGCAGCTTCGCCCTCAATTGCCAACCGAGATGAGTTCTCTGCAAATGAATTCGTAGATAAAACAGTGACGGAAATTAAAGCGAGATACATTATGGATGCACAAAATTTCATACTCTTCCTTTTTTATTCACGGGCCTTTATAAATGCCTTTTCAAAATCGTCTTTCATTAATTTAATCTTAGCAGTAATTGATGGCACACAATTACTACCGTCTTCATTACAAAGTTTAGCAACCTTGCATGTATTTCCGCTATTCCAAACCCAGTCGCCATTTCCCATGGAGACGATACCTGTAACTTTGCCGGTACTTGCCTCAAATACTGGGGAGCCTGAATTTCCACCAAAAGTGTCCAAATTTGAGTAAAAAACTTTTTCTAAGCTTTTAGAAATGGTACCGGCATCAGTATATTTTAGCGGAGTAGACGATGGATATCCTAACACAAAAAGTAGTGTTCCAACTGGACTCTCAGAAGAAAAATCTAGAGCAAGAGGATCTCGGCCTTTCACTTCTCTATCGAGTTGAATAAGAGTAAAGTCAATTCCCTCTAGGGCCTCAAATTTTTGAGCAAGAACTCTTTTACAAGTATAAACATTATCGGCAGGAATTTTTGTATATGCTGAATCCTGGGCCGACTTTAATTTATAATCGAAGGCCCAGTAAAAATTTGAGCAATCTTCTGGCTTTGTCATGCAATGCCCAGCAGTGGCCACAACATTTGGAGCTACTAAAAAGCCCGTGCATTTAGGACCTAAAACTTCGTTGCCAAAGCGTACACTTGAGCAATGTCTTCTTCCTAAAGTCGTCGATGAGTCTATGGAATACATTCCACCTTTACTTACTAGAGTGTCTTTAGAAAATTGTCCAGGAACCGAACGCCCCAAGTTTTGTATTAATGGTGGAGCAGTGTAGATATCGTTTCGATTGTCCTCTCCGTAAATGGCCTTGGTGACAATGGTTACAGCAGGGGTGTCAATCACTCTAACTATAAGAAACATTAATAACAATAATTTAAGTTTTGCTGTTTTAATTTTCACTAATCTTACCCCTTGATTTTTTGTAGGATATTGATTGCATAGGGCCGGTAATATTGTCAAGGAGTCCTGAACTCATCTAATGGCACATCCTTTAGCGTATCAGTTAATAGTAAAATGGTTTATGCTAAAGGTATGAAAAAACATAGTCGCTATTTTGCTCCTCTTTTTTTGCTTCCCATCCTTATCCTGGCCCTAGGCTTAAGAGTCGACGATTCTGTTGAACTTGAGCATTTTTTAAGCGCTAGAACCAGTGCAAATTTTACTTCCAGCGCAAAAAACATTGTGGATCAACTTAAAATCGGGACTAGGGGAAAAATTAGTGAAATTAAAAAAATGCCCTCCGGAAACTATGCCCTAAAATTATTATTATCAAACGGCATTTATAAAGGAGAAGCTTATTGGGTCTACTATACTGTCAATAATCCCACTATAAAAATTTATAGTCAAAACGACCAAGAGATGGGCACAAGTGATATCAAAAAGGCCCAGCAAGCTCAACTGACGCAAGACCAAGCAGGTTTTCGTGATCCCGAAGAAAAAACCTTCAAAGAGACAGTTCAAAAAGTCATGCCCATGATTGAGCGTGGCAATGTGGATCAATCCCTAACCGCACTTCAATTGACCGATTGTAAACAAGAAGTGAAAGAAGTTGGGCCTTTGACCATCACCGATATTGGAAAAACTAAGCAAGCTCCGATACCAGCGGTCGTGGCCCTAATGGATCAGGCCCTTGAATTAGAAAAGTCCGGAAAGTTAGAGGAAGCTGTTTCAACCTTAGAGCGAGCTTTGAGAATTGATAAAAACAATTCTGACATTTATTTTAAATTAGCAGAAATCAATATGCACCAAGGGAGATCAGCAGAAGCAGAACAACTGGCCTTGAAGGGACTTGTTTCTACGGCCCCAAATAATATGGAAAAAAGAAGTCTTTGGTTGTTGGTTGCTGAGGCAAGAATCCGCCAAAACAACAATCCGGGAGCAATTGAAGCACAAAATAATGCCTTTGCTATTCCTCTAAATTAATTACAACATTCAGCACTCGGCCACATGCCCCCTTAATCTTGTAATCGCAAAATTTGTTGCTTGATGATTTCGGTGATTTCAGGAATTTCTTTTTGCTCGATATTTTCAATCCACATAGGATTTCCTATTCTCACCTGACATTCCGTCGGAATCAGAAAGGGATCTCCTTTGGGGAGCGCCTTTCCCATCCCCTTCATAAAAATAGGAATAAAAGGAATCGAAGGATTTTTCTTTAATAATATAGAAGCACCATGCTTGAAATCTTGCATAATTTCCGCTTCACCTCGAGAACCTTCGGGAAAGATGAGGATGGATTTACCGTCTTTCAAAAGTTGATCCATATCATCCAAAGCATTATTTTTTGCTCCCGATTTATTGCGAGAAATAAGAAGAGTGTTAATAAAAAATTCGGTCAAAAATTGAGTGAGTTTATTTTTTCCAAAATAATCACCTGCGGCCACTGGATGCACTTTGGTCAACTGAGATGAAGGCATGGCCGCAAGAACTGACATTGTATCTAGATGGCTGTTGTGATTGGCGACAACAATGAATTGCTTGAGTCCTTTAAAGTGATTTATATTTTTATATGAAACACCAAAAATTAGGCGCAAAAAATTTTTCATCAATATACGATAAAGTAAAAAATGCACCGGTTTTTGAATAAGTTTTAGCGATTTATTCATTTATAACACCAATAACGTATGAGATAGAAGAATGTGATTGAGGTGAAGGCCAGGCTATCGAGACGATCCATCATTCCTCCATGCCCCGGAATGCTCGCGCCCATATCTTTAATTTTGTGCTCACGCTTAACAGCGGAAAGAGTAATATCTCCGCCGAAACCAACAATACACAAAAGAATTGTTAGAATAATTGTTTTTTCGGTATTTACTGGGAGCAAAAATTTTAATAGGTAGGCCGTACAAGTTGTCAGGATCATACCGCCAATAAATCCTTCGGTTGTTTTGTTTGGACTAACTGATGGTATAATTTTATTTTTTCCAAAAAACTTCCCGCAAGTGAATTGAAAAATATCATTAAGTTCAGTGATAAGTATCAGAAAGAGAATCATTCCTCCATTGCCAGCACTAAAGTCTTCCTTGGGAGGAAAAGAAAGGACATAGGCAAGGTGGGAAAAACTAAAAATGGTGAGCATGATAGACCAATGAATGGCACCAATCGATCTGGTGATATTTTCAACGTCTCCCTTGGCCACAGTTCTAAGAGTCAAAAAGAGATACATTATGATAGGAATAAAGATCACAAAAAAATCGAAATACTGAGTATAAGCGGCCATGAATTGAAATGGGATGGCAACATAACACCATAGAAGAGTTCTGCGATCAGAATCTCTTAGATTCAGATTTGAGCTTAACTCTCGAAAGGCAATAAGCGAGAGCAGTGCAATTCCAATTGTGGCAATTTCTCTATTAACAAAAACAACGATGGTGAAAATAATAAGCATGACCCACCATGAACGAGTGCGATCAATAAGTTCATTGATAAGTTTGGATTCTCCTCTAACCATTTTGGCCGAATAAAAAATAAGCGTAAGAATTATTATTAAAAAATAGATAGCGCCTAAAACTAATAAAACTTCATGTGAAAAAAAATCTGTCATTAAAAGCAACTTATTCATTTATTGCTCTTTTGTTTTAAGCTGGCGTGAGGTCTTCGGTCCACAAAAACTCCTTAATATCAAGTTACAGCAAAAAGTCCCGGCAAGGATTTTTTTGATTATTTTCCTGACGAAGATTGCGATACATAACATCGTAAATCTTCTTTTCTTCATGCCCTATTTTGTAGGCCAACAGATTTGTATCTCCTAGTAGATTAAGTTGTTCCTCGAATTTAGTTTTATAATTAGAGTTATTTAAATCGGGATTATTAGCGAGGATACTTCTCTTTTTAGTATTTGCTTTAATATACAGATCCACTAATGTTCTAACTTCTAACTCTGACATTGGCTTAATATTAGTACTGGAAGTGTTTCTATTATTTAAGCTGGAATAAAGATTTTTAATAAGGGAATCAAAATCTGTTTCAACCAGCTCTTGCCAACTATATTCAGCTGAGATGCTTGAATTTTTTTTTCCTACGGTCGATTTTCCTATGAATTTTTCTCGTAACTCAAATCCTTTCGGCTTCAATGAGCTAAGAAGTGCTATGTATTGATCTTGCTTTTCCTTATACGTTTTGAGGTATTCCTTTATACTTGTAATTTCCGGTATGATTGTTTTTATAGTAAGATTACTGGATTTTTCTAAATCACTAATTTTTTTTTGCAATTTTTCATATTCATTCTGGCGAACACACCGATTAGCATCTGTTGATGCCTCCAGGTAAGTGGATAACTTGCTGCTCGCTTCAGATACTTTATAAGTATCATAGAGATAAGGAGTCAATCCTTGGTATAGTTCGCGCTTTATAGACTCACCTTCCGAAGTGGAGATCATGGGAAAGGCCTTATTTGAACTGGATCGTCTTGTTTCTAAAAAAACGTCTTCAAGCGATTTACCATCCTTCATATTGGCCATAAAATTTTCTGCGAAATCAGTGTAGGCGAAATGATTTGGCCCCGTGGCAGAAATAACACAGGTGTTTTCATTGGCAAGAGCAAGACTATTACCCGAATGACAACTCAAATCGATAATACCTAATTTTATGCCTTTTTCCTTGGCCAAAGTTGTGAGATTTTTCAAATCATCCATGCTCACTTGAGTAGAACCATTCAAATTATTAAGGTCAAGACTAGAACGAGTTCTCCCTATCGCAATAGGGTGAGTCGTCTCATTTTGATAGTCTCTAGACAAACCACCATGAGTATCGATCATAACAAGTAATTGGTCTCCTTCTTTTAGTTGACCACTTTTTAGTTGGGCCTCATAATTTTCAATGGTGTGCTTCCAAGTCTCTTCCGTAAAAGAATTCTTGTTATTAGTAGTAAATTGATTTTGCAGGATGGACTCAGTCGTTCCATGTCCACCGTTAAAATTTAAGGTAACTTCTCCCCAATTACTTTTCCCCATATATTGACTTAGATTACCAAGTGCAGTGTCAAAAATAGTTGTAGACCCTTCCGGCTCCCCACCTCCCCCCATCATGACCAATTTTCTTTCAGCGAAGGCAGGTTGAGCTGTCATAAGAAATAATAAGGTTACTATGGAGCACTGATTTGAAAAAAACTGGTGGAGTTTCATCGTATTTATTTCCTAAAAAATGTGACCTATTATTTTGGTTTGCAGTCCATAGATTTAATCATTTTCATACTCGTACCTTTTCCGCTTAAAAGTGGATCAGGAACCAAGACCTTAATTCCTTCTATGCTAGCGACTTCACCTCTCGTTGCATCCATCGGTCTTTCAATTTTGATTTTTGTTTGAATAAAACGCCCGATATAAGGAGCAAGCTTTGGGGTTTCTTTAAATGCTACCTTTAAATTAATTTCAGACTCAGACCCTGGATTGATAACTAAAAAGGACACCCCATTTTTCATCACAACTTCTGCTTGAATCAAATAATCGCCGCAAGAGAAGGCCTGAGGTGCATTGATCAAAGCAATCAGTAGGAATAGTTTTAAAACTCTCATAACGGTATCTCCATAAACATTATTGTATTATGATAGGTCTTCAAAAAATAGCGGGGGAAAAAATTGCGATCGAGGTAAAGCATTTTTTATTACCCCCTAGGCAGTTTTTACCTGAAATTTTGTCCATTCGGTTTAAAGATAAATAATTTTAGATGTGTTATAAATAGTAATCAACTAGAAGAAATATTATTTAGTTGAACTCATATATGAAAATAAATTATAAAGTCAGACAATTTTTCCTTAAATTAATAGCGGCCTACGTCGCAATTGCCTCTATTAGTGCCGTGGCGACAGTTGTGACTTATCAAATTAAAAAAGGTGACAACCTCACAAAAATTCTTCGT
>JAQTTZ010000136.1 GCA_028710485.1 Bacteriovorax sp.
TTTTAAAAAAGAAGGAACTAATTTGAATAACTCAATGGCGACTTCTTCATGATAGAGGTGACTGGTCTTATTTCTAGCCTCAAGAAAATCGATCCACTCATTAGGATTATGTATCCAATTAATTTTCGCTAATTCCCTAATGATATTTCGAGGTGTATCAGCTTCTTGCTCATGGTACTCCAAAACTTTTTTGGCAGATTTCCAAGAAATTTCAACACAGTATTCAAATCTTTGGATAATGCCATCCCTCTCAAGATCGTTGGCCGGTGGTTTTGACATAGCAAGATCTAGAGTATTTAGGGCCTTTTTATAATTGTCTAGTAAGGGTTTATTCATAAATAAAATTATCGCTGAAGTTGTGGAGAATTGAAATGAGGATTTTAGGCAAAAAAAAGCCCCGAATAAAATCGAGGCTCTTTCTTTAAATTTGGTACACCCATGGGGATTCGAACCCCAGTCGCCGCCGTGAAAAGGCAGTGTCCTAGGCCGGGCTAGACGATGGGTGCATACTGTACATGCGCTTTAATCTAGTTCGAAATGGTGATCTCTCTGCGACTCGAACGCAGGACCCTCTCCTTAAAAGGGAGATGCTCTAACCAACTGAGCTAAGAGACCAAATTTGTTTTCGAAAGTGAGATTTAAAATAAAGTTCTTGGCCTTTTTTGTCAATCAAAAAATTAATAAATCTTATGAATTATTTTCAGAGGCAATTTTAATGACTTGAAAAGCAATTCTGAGCGTTCTATGTTCCTGTTATGGAAAAACTAGATTCTATAGCTAAAAATAAGCGCGTTGCCCTTCATACATTAGGTTGTCGTCTGAATTTATCAGAGACAGGCTCAATTGCTCAGGGTTTTAAAGATCGCGGATATGAGATTGTTGACTTTGGCGAAGCCGCAGATGTCGTGTTCATTAATACATGTACAGTGACTGATGCTGCCGACTCTACTTGTAGAAACCTGATAAGAAAGGCCCATGGCTCAAGCCCAGAAGGCAAAATTGTAGTGGCCGGATGTTATGCTCAGATGGAGCCAGAAAAAATTGCAGGCATGCAAGGAGTAGATCTGGTTCTTGGTAACTCAGAAAAATATAAAGTTTTTGATTATCTCGATGAAGAAGGTGAAAACCAAATTTATGTAGATAAGTCTGGAGAATTTTTTGGTGGAGCAACCACAACTGCAGATTCGCACACCCGCGCCTTTTTGAAAATCCAGGATGGCTGCAATTATATTTGTGCTTTTTGTATTATTCCATTTGCACGCGGACGCTCACGCGCGATCTCGATTATTGATGCAGTCTCAGAAGCTAAGAAACTCGTTTCTAACGGTTTTAAAGAAATAGTCCTTACCGGAGTCAATATCGGTGAGTACGAGCATTCTTCGGGCGAAAAATTACATGATTTAGTGGCGAGTCTGCTCGCGATTGAAGGATTAGAAAGATTTCGTTTATCAAGTGTTGAGCCAAATACTATTACTGATGAATTAATCGAAGTTTTAAAATCTTCTCCCAAAGTTCAGGATCATTTTCATATTCCACTTCAAAGTGGTGACGATGAAATCTTAAAAGAGATGAGACGAAAATATACAGTCGCAGATTACAAACGGATCATTAATAAATTAATGGCCGCTTTTCCCAATGCTGGAATCGGTGCCGATATGATTGTAGGCTTTCCAGGTGAGACAAAAGAGCAGTTTGAAAATACTTTTAATTTAGCACGCGAACTTCCTTTAACTCATTTTCATGTTTTTCCTTATTCTAAGAGAAAAAATACCACGGCCGGGAAGATGGATAACCATATTCACCACGCTGAAAAGAAACAACGAGTGAAAGCTCTGCTAATGTTTGGGGATGCAAAACTTAATCTGTTTACAGAAGATCAAGTTGGTAAAAAAACTAAAGTTCTTTTTGAGAAAAGAAATAAGTATGGATTGTTTGAAGGGTATTCCTCAAATTATATTCGCGTGCAGGTTCAAACTGATTTAGATCTATCAAATCAAATTTGTGAGGTTTACCTCTCGGGAATGGAGAATGGTAAACTCATGGGCGAGATCATTCAGTAAATCGCAATTGCCCAAGCAATATGTTATGAAATCTTAACATGTTAGGGTTTGATTTATGGGGCCTTTCAATCTAAATTTTTAAGATGGAAAATAGACAAACTATCATCACGACAATTAACGATCAACGCTATGAAATTGAAGGTGAAAAAGCCTTTATGTCTCTCGGAACATTCCTAAGACAAGAGGTCAATTTAACCGGAACTAAAATCGTTTGCGCCGAAGGGGATTGCGGTGCCTGTACGGTGCTCTTGGCCAGTGAAATTGGAGATGATGGAAAACTGATTTTTAAATCGGTAAACTCATGCATCTTGCCGTTGTATTTAATTGATGGGGCCCAAGTTATAACAGTCGAAGGAATAAGAATTTCTGACACTGAACTTCATCCTGTTCAGCAATCAATGGTTGATTGTCAGGGGGCTCAATGTGGTTATTGCACACCTGGATTTATTTGTGCCATGGCGGGAATGGCCGAAAAATATAAAAATGAAAATAAAGAGATCACAGAAAAAAAAGCAAAAAACTTTCTGACGGGAAATCTTTGTCGCTGCACAGGCTATAAACCAATTTTAGAAGCGGCAATTAATCTTGATTTATCAAAGATCCAATCGCTTAAAGATCGTTATCATAATCCAGCTTGGCTTTTAGAGATGAAAAAAATTAAAAGCATGCCGGTAAACATGAAATTTAGCCAACAAAAAATTAAACGAAATATTTTTCTCCCCGTAAGTGTTGAGCAAGCAGTTAAGGCGAAAGCTGAAGACGCTGATCTTCGTTTGATTGGTGGATCGACTGATATTGGAGTTGTGGTAAACAAGGGGCGTTTAAATACTCCAAAAACTATGGCGCTTTACCATATCGATGAATTGAGAATAATTTCTCATGATCAACAACATATTAGAGTGGGAGCAACAGCGACTCTTTCAGAGTTTGAAGATTATATCGAAGGTTTTATTCCTGAGATGAAAAAGATTCTTCATATTTTTGCTTCTCCTCAAATTAAAAATCAAGCAACCTTGGTTGGAAATGTGGTCAATGGTTCTCCCATTGCCGATACCATTCCTTATTTAATGGTAAGTGATTCGAGGGTTTTGCTCCAAAGTGTAAATGGGGTACGCGAAGTTTTAATGAGTGAATTTTATCTCGGTTATAAAAATCTTAATATGGCGACCAATGAAATTGTGGTCTCCGTTAAAATTCCACGTCTACAAAATCAAGAGCACCTTCGTCTTTATAAAGTTTCCATGAGGAAAGACCTCGATATTTCCGCAGTCACTTTCGCCGGAATTATCGAGCTTGATCAGAAAAATAAAATTAAAAAAGCACATTTTTGTCTCGGCGGAGTCGCTGCGACTGTTATTCGCTTAAAAGATATTGAACTCAAAATGATCGGAGCCGATTTTAGTAAATTGACTTTTGAAGACATTGCTAAAACTCTTCCTCAATATATTTCTCCCTTATCAGATCTTCGCGCCAGTAAGGAATACCGAATGAAGGTGGCCCAAAACTTTTTCTTAAAATTTCATAACGAAATTTCTAAAGGAGTTGTATCATGAGCGTCGGTAAAAGCATTCGTCACGATTCAGCTGTAGGCCATGTAACTGGTGAGAGTATTTTCATTGATGACCGGCCTATGCTTAAAAATGAAGTTCTGGTTGGAGTTTTAGGCGCTCCTGTTTCGGCAGGTAATGTTTTGAAAATTGATTTTTCAGAAGCTCTAAAGCTAGATGGCATTTTAGGAATTTATACCGCAAAAGATTTTCCTCATAATAAATGGGGAACCATCGTGGCCGAACAGCCAATTCTGGTTGATGATATTATCGGCTATATAGACGAGCCTCTATGCCTCATTGCCGGTTTGAATGATGACGTTATAAATCGCGCAAAAAAATTAATTAAAATTGAAGTTGAAGAGACGATTCCCTTGCTCACGATTGATCAAGCTCTGGCTGCTCAGAAATTTATATGCATTGCGACTCCTTTTATAAGAGGAGAAGTCGAAAGTGCTCTCAAAAATTCCCCTCATGTTTTAAAAGGGCATTTTGAATGTGGTGGTCAAGAACATTTTTATATGGAGTCTCAGGCGAGCATTGCCTATCCATTGGAAAATGGTCAGATGGAAATTCATTCTTCTTCACAACATCCAACTGAAACTCAGCACGTTGTGGCCCATGCTCTTCATCTGGATTTTTCGCAAGTTGTTTGCGTGGTCAAAAGAATGGGCGGAGGATTTGGAGGCAAAGAAAGTCAGGCTGCTCACTTTGCAGCAATGGCCGCTTTGGTTGCTTACAAATTAAAACGACCTGCTCGTCTTGTACTCACTAAAGATGACGATATGATGATGACTGGAAAACGTCATCCTTGTAAAAATACTTATGAAATTGGTTTTGATGATCAAGGAAAAATTCTGGCCTTTAAAACTCAGATTTATGTCAATGGCGGAGCTTACACCGATTTGACTCCATCTATTCTAGACCGTGCCATGTTTCATATTGATGGCTGCTATTATTTTGAACATTGTTTAATCGAAGGAGCAGCTCTCAGAACTAATCAACATTCCAATACGGCCTTTCGCGGTTTTGGTGGTCCTCAAGGAAACATGACGATCGAGAGTATCATCGAAGATATGGCAAACTATTTACATATTGATAGCTACCAAATTCGAAGACTCAATCTTTATGGAACAGATTCTCGCAATCTCACTCCCTATGGACAGCTGGTAGATAATAATGTCTTGCCCGAAATTTTTGACAAGCTTTATAAGAGTTCAAACTACAAGCAAATGGCTTCTGAAATTAAATTATTCAATCTTGCCGAGTCTGGAAAAATTCGCGGACTTTCCATGACGGGCTGTAAATTTGGAATTGCTTTTACCGCGAGATTTTTAAATCAAGGAAATGCACTGGTAAATATTCACCTCGATGGAACGGTTCAGGTTTCAACCGGTGCCACCGAAATGGGCCAGGGGGTGAATACTAAGATGCAACAAATCGCAGCTGGGGCTTTTGGAATTCCCGCTTCCAGTGTTGTGATGATGCCGACCTCTACTGAAAAAAATCATAATACTTCGCCAACCGCGGCTTCTAGTGGTGCCGATATAAATGGAGCTGCGACTCTTCTTGCCTGTGAGAAAATTCTGGCACGCCTAAGATGGATTGCGCACTTACATTTTTCTGGTGTCACATCAAATGACAAAGACGAATTTCCGCCTTTTGTTTTGGGCGCGGTCAACACAGATCATATTGTTTTTGAAAATGAAACTGTTCGCCACTTACTGACAAACAAAAGTATGACATGGGTTGAGATTTTAAAGATGGCCTACTTTAACCGCGTCTCTCTTGGCGGTTATGCTTTTTTTAAAACAGAAGGTCTGGGCTTTGATAAAAAAACTCTGAGTGGAAAAGCTTTCAACTATTTCACTAATGGTGCGGCCATGAGTATGGTTGAAATTGATGAGTACACTGGAGAGTTGAAAGTACTACGAACTGATATCCTGATGGATTTGGGAAGACCGATCAATCCCGGAATAGATATAGGACAAGTCTCAGGTGCGTTTGTTCAAGGAATGGGGTGGGTGACGACTGAAAATCTTTTCTACCATCAAAGTGGAAAACTACTTTCTCATTCTCCAACAACTTATAAAATTCCCAATATTCAGGATACACCGAGAGAGTTTAATATTGAGTTGCTCGAAAATCATACCAATACTCAAAATGTTTTGAGATCAAAAGCAGTCGGCGAGCCTCCACTTTTATTGGGGGCCTCGGTCTGGACCGCAGTTAAAAATGCATTAAGTTTTAGAAGTAAAAATAGACTTCCCAATATTACGAGTCCTGCAACAAATGAAGTCATCTTGATGGAGTTGTCTCGTTATGAATGAAGAATTTTTAATTCAGCTTGCGACCTTAAGAGAGGCCAGCACAGCTTGTGTTGTGGTGACAATGGTCAGTGTTAGAGGAAGTGCTCCTCAAGAAGTGGGTGCCCGAATTATTGTTGGTAATCTTGGATTGTTATATGGAACGGTCGGCGGTGGAAAAATAGAAGCGAAGGCGATTCAATCGGCCAAAGAACTTCTGGCGCTGGATAACAATCATCATTTTGTTGAATGGAATTTGCAGACAGACGTTGGGATGACTTGCGGTGGAGTCGTAGGATTATTTTTTGAAAAAATACTTCCTCTTTCCGACTGGAAAATCGCGGTTTTTGGGGCGGGCCATGTGTCGCAGGAATTAGTTCGTCTACTGGTAAAGCTTGATTGTGATATTACTTGTATTGATCCGAGGCCGGAATGGCTGGAGAAGTTTCCTGAGCATTTTAGATTAAAAAAAATTCAGACTGATGATATGAAATCAGTTTTGAAAACTCTACATCCAAAAACTTTTATTACTTCAGTGACGATGGGGCATGCGTTTGATCTTCCGATTTTGAAGGAAGCGATGACCATGTTTAATTTTCCTTATCTTGGGGCGATTGGCAGTGATTCGAAGGCGAGAGTTTTGAAAGCGGATTTGAAGAAGAGTGGAGTGGATGAGAAGTTGATTGAAAAACTTCACTGTCCGATTGGGGAGGCGTTTGGGAATAATTCACCAGTTGAAATTGCGATTAGTATTGTGGCGCAGTTGTTGATGGTTAGAGATCAAAAAAAAATAAATTCCTAGCTAATAATGTTTTTTATTTTTTTTGACAGCATTGATTGCAACTTCAAGACTTTTTGAAAACTGATGAAATCCTTTGCGCTTAAAATAGCCACTTAATTTTTCAATTGGATAAACCCTGATTACATAAAAGAAGACGTAACCTATGGCCATAGGTCTTAAAAGTGCCCATATTGTTTGGGCAAAACTTGCGTTGGAATAGACAAAAAATAGCAACGTTAAGACAAAGGTGAGAATAAAAAGAGGATTAAATAAATCTCGAAGGGCCATCCAAGCAGCAGATGTTGGTGAACTTTTTCTTTCTTTTATTTTTAGAATCAAAAAGTTCTGATAGTTCTCAAATTTAGCATCAGACATTTTAATTACAACAATAGATAGGACAAAGGTCATGAGAAACTTAATGATAATTAGTAAGGCCACTATCCAGATTATTATTTTATCAGTATGAGGAATAACTTTTTCAAATTCGTGAATAAAGTAATCAGCGACCTCAATAGTAGTTTTACCAAATAATAAAAGAATAAAGAGAATTGGCTGAATGAAGGCCCATAATGAAGAAAGTAAGACCGCGAAAATTAATCCTAAATAATTAATTCCCAATAATGTAATTCCCAGTGAGAAAAGAAGTCCCTGTGCCGCAAGCGCGAGCATTGGAGTAAGCTTTTTACCAGCAGGTGATAAGCTTTTAAGTAAAGCCGCAATAAGCGAAATCTTTAAAGGGGACTGAGACGATTTCAATTTAAAGCTGGATCTGGATAAAATAACAATTTGATTGATAGACAGAAGATGGCCGGCAAAGGGAATTTTAAAGGAATGAAGAAAACTTCCCAGACCAATTTCGACGAGAGACAATGCCGCAGCTTCTTTTCCAATTGATTCAGTTAAATCTTTTTCCATAGGAATATGTAATTCATTTTAAGCTTAATGAAAAATATTAATTGGGATCGGAACTTCGATATTATTAAAAATTTCCTCCATTTCACGGTCGTCTACCGAAATACACCCAGCAGTCCAATTAACTAGCCTGACGAGGCCCACTCGTTTTAAAAATTTAAAAAATGGAGTTGGGTTATTAGGATAACCATGGATCATAATATCTCCACCTGGCTCGACTCCTGCTTCACTCGCGCGTCTTAGGTCTTCATCGTTTGGATAAGAGACATGTATGGATTTATAAAAAAGGGAGTTAAAATTTTTGTAATCTAAGATGTATTGACCTTCAGGTACTAAATTGTCGCCTTCTTTTCTTTTTGGGGCCTTTCCGCCACGGCCAAGCATTACATGATAGCTTTTGACTACTTTTCCATGAACTAGCATATCCATTCTGTGATTGGATTTATAAACTCGGACTTCATCTATATTTACGTTGTCTTGAGCACGTAAATTGAAAGAGAAGATGAAGAATAATAAAACAATGAATATGTTCATCTTATTAGGCTAACAAATTCATAAGTTTTGTCAGCTCGGCGATTTATTGCCGATAAGAATATATTTGATTAGTTTGCTAAAACTGGTTCTCTTGCAGGTATCTCGTGTGATCTGTTTATGGAAGTCTTTTCTTCGACAGGGGCTAGGTTAACATTCAAGATACTCGCCTACGACTAAATTCGCGTTTGTCGCGAAAATAGTCTTGACTAAATTCGCGACAGACACGAAAATGGTCAAAGGAGGTTACACCGTTTATGGCCAGATATCTATCTAATGACATTGTTGAGCTTGCCTTGAAGCGCCATAAAATGGCTTTTATTTCTGGGCCTCGCCAAGTAGGAAAAACGACATTGGCTAAAAGTTATAAAATTGAATTTGACCAATTCGTCTACAAGAATTGGGATGAAAGTACCTTTCGTAAACTTTGGGTAAAATCACCTAACTCAATTCAAGAAGAATTTTCTCTGGCGAAGATAAAAGATAAAAAGCTAATAGTTTTCGATGAAATTCATAAATCTAAAGGCTGGAAGCAAAAATTAAAAGGAATTTATGATGAGTTAGGAGATGAAATCAAAATAATTGTCACAGGAAGTGCACGCCTAAATATATTTAAAAAAGGTGGAGACTCCTTGATGGGGCGCTATTTGAATTTTCGTCTTCATCCTTTGTCATATGGAGAAGTAACGAAATCAAAAACAATGGGGCCAGAACCATGAAAAAGTTCTCTTTTTA
>JAQTTZ010000028.1 GCA_028710485.1 Bacteriovorax sp.
GCGCCGCCATTGGAGCGGCGATTGGTGCTTGTTGAGTTTGAACAGTTGTTACGCTTGAATGAGAGCGAATTTGTCCGCCCAATCCTGTAGCAATAACTGTAACCATAACATTGTCGCCGCAGTTATTATCGATAACTGTTCCGAAAATGATTTCTGCATTTTCATCAGCTGCTTCCATAATAAGCGTAACAGCTTCATTCGTTTCGTGCATCGTAAGAGAATCAGAGCCAGTGATATTGATAATAATCCCAGTTGCTCCATTAATTGAAATATCTTCTAAAAGCGGTGAGCTGATTGCCTCTGTTGCTGCTTTTATCGCGCGTCCTGCACCTGCGGCTAAACCCGTTCCCATTAGAGCAAGACCTTTGTTTGCCATAACTGTAGAAACGTCTGCAAAGTCAGCGTTGATGTGACCAGTGTTATTGATCAAATCAGAAATACCGCGAACGGCGTTCAATAAAACTTCGTCGGCTTTTTTAAATGTATCCACTAGAGATAAGTTTTCTCCAGCAAGATATAGCAATCTTTGGTTAGGAATAGTGATAAGTGAATCTACACTTTCTTCAAGATTTCTAATTCCTTCTTCTGCTTGTTTAAATCTTTTCTTTCCTTCGAACACGAAGGGCTTAGTAACAACTCCAACCGTAAGTGCGCCTAGCTCTTTTGCTAGTTTTGCAATAACGGGAGCTGCTCCTGTTCCTGTTCCACCACCCATACCAGCAGTGATGAAAACCATGTCTGCACCTTTTAGGACTTCTGATATTTTTTCATAGTCTTCTAGTGCTGCTTTTTTTCCAATTTCTGGATTGGCACCTGCCCCCAGACCTTTTGTTACATTTCCGCCCAATTGAATTTTGGTTTGGGCCAATGAAATACTTAGTGCTTGAGCATCAGTATTTGCAACAATATATTCAACACCTGAAAGGCCAGCGCGGATCATTGTATTAACGGCATTGCAACCGCCACCACCAACACCAACAACTTTTATGCGTGCACCGTTCACTTTTGTATTTTCTGAATCTGTAATTTCGAACATGGAGGCCTCCCGAGCAAAAAACTATAATTAAAATATTTCTTTAAACACAGACTTTAACGATTCACTCAACTTACTAATCAGGTCGGTGTTTGATTGATTCGATTCTTTATCTTTAGTATTAAACATCACGCGATGATTGTTAGCACTTTGGTTTTGAGTTGGTGTGTATGGTTTTCTTTTTGAAGCTTCAATTAGAAGTCCCAGAACCGTTGAATACTTTGGATTCTGCATAATATTAGTCATTCCACCGAAGGGAATAGGAAAACCAATTTTGCAAGATCTCATAAGAATATATTCACCAAGTTCAGGCAATCCTTTTATCAGTGCACCACCACCAGTTAAAACAAATCCACCCGCCACTTGATCTTGAAGTTTTTTATCTTCAACCATATATCTAACGACATCAAATAATTCTTCTGCCCGAGCGCCTAGTACTTCTGCAACTACGCTTAATTGAACTTCGCATGGCTTGGTTCCAGATAAACCTTGAACTGTAATATGTGCTGATTGATTTAATTGCTCAGCAAGCACACTTCCATGATTAATTTTTATTCTTTCTGCTTCATTATGAGGAATTTTTAAAGCGACGGCTAAATCATTTGTAAAATGGTTTCCACCAATTGGAATAATTTGAGAATGAATCAAACTTCCATCTTTCCACACCGCGATGTCAGTGGTCCCACCGCCAATATCAACCAAGACCACTCCAAGTTCTTTTTCTTCGTATGAAAGAACTGCTTCAGAAGAAGCTAGTGGCTGCAAAGTAATATGTTCAGCTTCAATCCCTGTTTGTTCAACACATTTTACAAGGTTTTGAATAAGAGGAATTGATCCTGTTACAATATGAACGTGAGCTTCTAACCTCACTCCACACATACCAATTGGATTTTTAATTCCTGTTGTATTATCAACCCTAAACTCTTGAGGAATAACATGAAGGATATCTCTATCCGAAGGTATAACTACTGCTCTCGCTGCTTCAAGCACGCGATCAACATCATCTTGTGTAATTTCTTTTCCTTTAATAGCGACAACACCTGAGCTATTAAAGCTATAGATATGACTTCCGGCGATTCCGATAGTTGCACCAGTGATATTCACTCCGGCCATTAATCTCGCTTCTTCGAGCGAAGCTTGAATGGAACGAACTGTTTTATCAATATTAACAACTGAGCCTTTCTTAAGTCCGTAAGAAGGGTGTGTTCCAATACCGATAATTTCTAATTCTTGATTGGGGTGCTGAAGACCAACGATTGTGCAAACTTTCGTGGTTCCTACATCGAGACCTACGATGATGTTTTTTTCGTTCATTTTGAGAATCCTTTCTCTATTAAGACGATTATGACAGAATCATTCTGTCACACAAAAATGTTAGAATTTGTCCTTAAACTTGACAACAACTTTTTTGCTATTTGTAAGATTTATAATAGCTGGAATTTTTTCTTTTAATTCCATATAGTTCACAATCTTATCCAGCTTGACCATTTTTTCCCCCCATTCGTCAGGTCCCATAAAGACACTAGAAGGGTGGCCATTAATCGACAATATAATGGTGAGCTCTTTGTTTTCGTTCAAAATGACTTCTGAAAGTTTATGCCGAAGGGCCGGCCTCATCTCTTTTACAAGAGTTGTAACATCGCTTTGGACTTTATCTTCCATTTCTCCCACTGGCAGTGCCAAGTAAGGAAGATCGTGAGTAAGCTTTTTTTCACTTCGAAGAAGGGCTTCGTAAGTTGGGTCAAATAATTGGCCGTTATCCACCAGAATGGCTTCATATGAATCAGCACCATTATTTTTATAAATTTGAACCTTCATTAAAGGTTCGGGGCAATTAAAATTCAAATCGAGAACTTTGCTATAAGGATCATATTGAATTTTATAATCTGAAACAAAATATTTGTCGGACCATTTTTCATTGATTATTTTTAATTTAACATCGCGTAGTGAATGAGATTGCTCAAAGGTTTTTACAACAAGCAAGGCCATCGTTCCCGCTGGACGAGTGGGACATTTTCCTAAATTAGACCGGTACGAAAGTTCTTCGCTGAATTTTGCAGCTTCGGTCGCAGTTGGACCAAGAGAAGATGTAACTATATTAGTGACAACTAGAATCGCAATGATGATTGCGCTGATAATAAAATTTTTTGACTTAAAAAACGTCATCCTGACTTTTTCCTCATTGGAGTAGCTCTAACTAATACTCAACTTCCGTTTCGAAAGAGACTCCCGTTTGGAGTTTTAATTCTTTTTGAAGAACCGTGATCATCGTCATCACATCTTCATATGAACTCTCTCCACGATTTTCCATGAAGTTTGCGTGCTTAGGACTAATCTGTAAATTTTTAATCGATAGCCCTTTCAAACCCATTATATCTATAAAAAGTCCGGCTCGACAAGTTACACGAAGGTCAGGATCCTGATAATTCTTAAAAACACATCCACAGGTCCATTCCTTTAGAGGCTGTGTCCGAGTTCTCATTTCCAAATACTCACGTATCTTCTTACTAATGGCCTCATCAATACCAAAGTGAATTAGTCGAGCTTGGTAAATCACATCTCCTGGTTCCACAAAATGATTATGACGATAAGTAAAAGAATGCTGATCTATTTTGATCAACTTTTCTTCTCCATTTTTGGTTACAAGATTTACTTCCTTTATAATGGTTCCAATTTCACCCAAGTTGGTTCCAGCATTCATAAAGATGGCACCGCCAAGACTTGCGGGAATTCCCGTAAAGACTTCCCATCCTTTTAATCCAAACTTATTTGCGTGAGAGGTAAGGGTGGCAAGAGAGACCGAAGCAGGAAGAACATACTCACTTTGTGCTTTTTCTAAAACACTTCTATCAAAATCAAAATCTAATTGAAGATAGGGAATCCTTGCGGTTGAGGGAAGAAGAATGTTAGCTCCCCAGCCAAGGACCCGATATCTAATATTGTTTTTGGTTAACTCCTTTAAGGTTCTTTTTAATCCATCGACACTTCTAATAGTAATCAGATCACCGCGAGCATTTAGCCTCATGGTTGAAAACTTCTTAAGATCTTTATCGATCTCAACAACAACGTCTGGGTGAGTTATAATTTTTGTAATAATAAAACCTAGCTCCATAAATACGAAAGGTCTGAACTGATTTTAGACAAAATTTTCCTAAAATAGTATATCCTTTATAAGAAGTTTTCATATTTAATTAGGAAAATCAAATGACCGGTAGCACATATTTTAAAACAATTTATATAAGGAAAATGCAGCCCATTTTTAAAAAAGAATTTCGTCTCAACTTTAACCAAAAAGAAATTCTGATTCTTGGTGGTAATGGCGCAGGTAAAACATCTTTTCTTCGATTAATAAAATCATTGAGTTCTTTTAACTTTTCAGAATTATTTAGTAAATCTTGCTCCTCCACGCACGAGCGCGAAATTGATTTTGAATATGAAGTACAACTCCGCCAACAGTCTTTAAAAGTTTTCTTTCAAGAAACGTCACTTAAGCCTTCTAGGAAATTGCTTTCAAACAAGCTCTTGCAAGATGCGATTGACAGTACAGCCAAGGATATAGCCGTTGTTTCAAAAAGAAACATCAAAATTGAAACATCTGGAACTAATTACAACATCAGACTTTTGGTTGATGATAAACAATTTAGCTTTTTTTTAAATGAAGAATTAATTAATCAAAGTGATTTGCTTGAAATAAATTTAAGTAGCTCTAACCCCGCTCCAACAATAACTGATATTCTTCTTCATGCTTGGTCACAATCAAGAAAAAATGATGAATCTGATAATCCAACGGCAGGGGCAATAGGCAACATTCTTGATTTAATTATGTTTTTTAATGATGATGCTACTGAGTCAAATCATCCTATTTTTAATGAAGACAAAAATTATTTTGAAAGACTTTTAAAAGAATCTCAACTGATTCATAAGAAAAATTCAAACTCGCCTGGATGGTATTATACGAGCGGTCCATGGTTTATCGATACAATTGGAGCACCAGAGAACTCCAAAGAACACTGGCTACTTAAAAAACTTAATGATTGCATAGAAAAAGATAACCCTCTCTTAATTATTCAAAGTGCAGACTTGCCGATTTTAAAAAGAATTGCGCTTGATTTAAACGTTAGTGATATTAAATTTAATATATTCCTAAACAATAAACAAAAGAAAGAAGATGGCTCAATTGATTCCAACTGGGCCTTAAATAGCATTACCATTGTTGACCATGAAAACAATGAATTTGATTCTGAAAACCTAAGCTATGGCCAAAAGAGATACCTCTCATTAATGATTTATTTGAGCAAAAACTCTTCTTACCGCCCCTTCCTTATCGATGAACCAACAAATGGTCTTCATCACCGATTCATTGAAAGCTTTTATTACAATACTGAAAAATCTTCTCAACTTTTCATGACAACTCAATCACCATGGCTGTTGAACTACATAGAAATTGACAACCAAGAAGAAGCCTTAAGTAAGTTTGTGATTTGCAAAAAAGAAAATAACTTCTTCACTTGGAGAAACTTTAATAAATCAGAGGTGAAAATAATTTTAAACTCTCGTGAAAATGGCATACAAAAAATGGATGAGATTTTACGCACAAGAGGAATTTGGTAAGTGAATATATATTTTTTTGGAGAAGATTCACCTACTAAGTCGGTTCATATTTTAAAAAATATAGTTATAAAGAGCCTACACTGTATCGAGCCGCTGTTTAATCCTAGCGATGCAGAGTTTAACATTAATTCTTCTAACTTTTTCGGGCTAACCCTTCAGGGCAATCACTGGAAACAAAAAAAACCAACCTCTAATTTTGATGATCTATGCAGCTTCATTGCAGATATTTACCAAAATGATGACGAATTCATATTTTGGCACATTGATGCAGACACTACATGGAGCAATGACGCGGGCTACCAGTTAAGTAAAAACATATTACAACTTGAGGAGATCGTTTTTAAAAAGGTTGAAGCTTTTAGCAATAGTAAAAAAAAAGCTTTTAACAAAGATGAATTATATAAAAAGTTAATCCTTGTAGAGCCTTTTTACTCTATTGAGTCTTGGCTATATGAAAACTACGAAATTGTACGCGATAGTCATAAACCACATTATGAAGCCTTAAAAAAATTCAAAGAAAAACACGGCGACACATTCGACCTAATTAGCCAAGTTAAAGAGAAGACATCGGTTAAGGATGAAATTAACATTGAGTTATCAAATAACTTTCCAAGCAGTAGAATTAATCAAATCGGCATGTCTTACTCGTTATTTCTTTCTCTTTTAAAAGAAAATTTACCTTTAAACGAGGCTATACCTAAAAGACAAACTCTATTCTAAGCCTGCCCATTTTCTAGCCGCTTTACCAATTGATCCAGCCCCTAAAGTCACAACAATAGTTTTGTCGTTTTTATGAGATTCAATCACTAACCCCAGGTCATCGATACTTTCAATTTTGCGAGCGAATTGTGGATGCAGACGATTAATATCTTCAATCAGACGATCAGTCGTGATGCCATCTATTGGCATCTCGCTGGCAGCATAAACAGGCAATAGATAAAGTTCATCAGCATCATTAAAACAATGTAGGAATTGATCCCAACAATCTCTCGTTCTCGTAAAGCGATGTGGTTCGAATATAACTATTTTTTTGTAATCAGGACGCGTGTCTTTGACTATTTTTAAAGTTGAGGCAATTTCAGTTGGATGATGTCCATAATCATCCACAACTTCAAAGCCAGCTTCTTTATATAATAATTGAAATCGTCTGCCGACTCCTTCTAATTTTTTAGCAGCAGCCGCGATATTTTTAAATTTTAATCCCATATGGAATGCGAGAACAGAAGCTCCAAGACAATTTAAAACATTATGGCGACCAGGAAGATTAATTTCAAATCGAACTTGTAATTCACCTTTATAGTACAGGTCAAAACTCGTATCAAAATGTCCGTATTCAATATTTCTCGCCGTAAAGTCTGCCGGAATATCAATACCAAAAGTAACCGCAGGACGTTTCATTTCAGACTTTAAAAGCATTAATTTTTCATCGTGAGCGTTAAGTGCAACGACTCCGTAAAATGGAACTTTGTTGGCAAACTCTACGAAGGCCTTGAAAAGATTTTCCTCCGTTCCGTAGTGATCCATATGATCGTTGTCAATGTTTGTGATGACTGACATTACGGGTGTTAGTAATAAAAATGTTCCATCTGATTCATCAGCTTCAGCAACTAAAAAATCACCTTTTCCAACCTTGGCGTGACCATCTAGATTTTTAACAATTCCGCCAATAATATAAGTTGGATCTAAATCACATTCTTGTAAAATAGTTGCAAGAAATGAAGTGGTTGTCGTTTTACCATGTGTACCGGCAACAGCTAAACCGTATTTTAATCTCATTAATTCCGCAAGCATTTCGGCACGTCTGATAACCGGAATACCTTCGCGTTTGGCACGAATAACTTCAGGATTTAAATCGTTAACCGCTGAACTATAAACGACAACAGTAACATTATTCAAATTTTCTTCTTTGTGCCCAATGTAAATTTCCGCACCAAGTTTTTTTAATTTTTTAACATTGGGAGACTCTGAAACATCAGAACCAGAAACATTGTACCCTGAAGCGATAAGAACTTCTGCGATACCTGACATTCCAATTCCACCGATTCCAATAAAATGAATTTTAACGTAATTGTTTTCTAAAGCTGTGTTGTTTCGGAACATTTTTTCTCTTCTTGTACAGGTTGTACAGGAGCTTAAACGTAGACTTCCTCGTCAGAATCTTCAACATCGTTTTGAGTTTTGCGCCCAGAACGTGCAACGTAATTGAGGTCCCCCTGCAGTTGATCACGATAACCTTTTACCACCGAAAGGAGAAGACCAATGCCGAAAAAATTACATATTAAGGACGAGCCGCCATAGCTAATAAATGGAAGATTGAGGCCCTTCGTTGGAAGAAGACCCAGCACCACCCCCATATTAAGAAGCGCCTGAAGACCAAGAACAAAAATAACAGCCGATCCCAAAATTATTCCAATGCGGTCTTTCACCTGTAATACAAGCTTAAAACCAAAATAGATAAAAGCTATGAATAGGCAAATAATGAGAAAAACTCCGATGAAACCTAGTTCCTCGCCAATGACTGAGAAGATAAAATCATTATGTGCTTCCGGGAGATAGAATAATTTTTCATTACTATTTCCAAGCCCTTGGCCAAAAGCCGAACCGTTAGCAAAGGCCATATAAGATTGAATAATTTGAAATCCAGATCCTTGAGGATTTTTCCACGGATCTAAATAGGTAAGCATGCGTTTTACTCGATACGCCTGCGAAAAAAGAATCATCAGGCCACCTATCCCTCCGCCAATAAGAGAATAATAAAAATACTTGCGGGGAAATGAACTCAAGAAGCAAACAAACGCGATAACCATAAAACAAATACTAAACGACCCGAAATCTGGTTGTTTGATCAATAAAGCAAGTGGGAGAAATAAAGAACCGCCATGCTTTAAGCGCTCTTTGGTATCCATCTTGTTCCAGTTTTCAAAAAAAGATAAGGCCGAAAGAATTACGGTGAATTTTACAATTTCTCCAGGCTGAATGCTCATCCCGCCAAAAGTTAGCCAACGGCTTGCGCCCTTTGCGCTACTTCCCACACCCTTAATGATAGTAAGGGCAACAATCATTGAAGCGGCAATGTTGATGAGGTAACCGAACTTGATCCAAAAAGTGTATTTAGTTCGTGAAACGGTGAATGCTAATCCAACAGAGAGGCTTAGATAAATGAGCTGGCGGATAATATAATGAAGAGAACTTCCAAACTTTTCAGCGGCAAGAATAAAACTCGCAGACCAAACCATAATCAAGCCAATGGTTATGATTATCGCAAGTGTCGACAAGAATGCCTTTACTAATCTATCTACATCCGAAATATGTTCGTTCATAGTAATAGATTAGCAAAGTTTTCAAGAATTCAAAGGAGAATTTTGACCGAACTCAAAATACGAAAATTTTTCTTTAATTTTTTCAGGCCAAATCAAAAAGCAGCCTAGGCTGCTTTTTGTCGATCAAATATTTTATAGTTGGTACACTAACTTCTTAAAATAATTTCCGCGTTCTTCGTAGTCACGGAAAAAATCGGAAGCAGGGTTTCCTGGAGAGAGAAGTATCACATCTCCAGTTCTAGACTTTTGGTAAGCAAAAAGCACCGATTCTTCAAATGAGCCGACAATATAAGTCTGGTTATGCTCACCTAAGGCTCTATTTAAACGTTCTTTACATTCACCAACGAGCACAAGAACACGAGCGTTAGCCATCATTTCTTTAGCGAACGGATCGAAGTTAAGATCTTCGTTATCTTTACCACCAGCAATTAAAATTACTGGCTCTTTGAAAGACTTAAGACTTGCAAGCATCTCAGGCATAGTTTCAGCTTTTGAATCATTGTAGAAACAAACACCATTTTTCTCCATGATAAATTCCATTCTATTTGGAATCCCCGGAAATTTTTCAATGCATGTTTGAATTGCATCATCAGAAACATCGAGGGCCTTGCATGCTGTTACTGCAGCCATTAAGTTTTCACGATTGTAAAGACCCACAATTCTCATTTTAGAAACTTTAAATTCTGAATGATAATTGATATTCGAGTGAATTCTTCTGTCGTGGAAATGTGTTCCTTGGATTTCATTCATCACACCAAGAGTTACGTATGAGCGACGTGAGTACCAGTAAACTTGGCAGTTGGCATTTCTAATCGAAGCATTGTTTGCAAGCGTGTCGTAATTTGCAATCAAAGTATCTTCTGGTGAAAGTTTTTTAATAATGGAAAGTTTTGTTTCCATATATTCACTGACTGAAGAAAAATTTGCTTTCGAAAAGTTCTCTCCAATATTTGGAAGAACGACAATCTTAGGGTGAAAGTCTGGTAGAGATTTCATTTGAAGAGCTGAAACTTCTACTACAACATAATCAACTTCGTTCATGTTCGGAAGAAGGCAATATTCAATAAATGGAGTTTCTGAAGTTCCACCTACGAAAGCATTTTTTCCATCAACTTTTAAAGTGAATCCAATCATTGCAGCTATAGTTGTACGACCAAATGATCCACAAACAGCGATAACTGGTTTTTTACAAAGCTTGTAAGCCAGGTTGAAGTCACTATAAACTTCTTTTCCATTTTTGCGTGCAAGTTCAAGTTGAGGAAGATTAGGATTAATCGCAGCTGAATAAACAACGACGTCTGCATCTAAAAAATCTTCATCTTTATGTTCACCAAAAGACATTTCTGGTGCGGGTTCAATTTTTTTAAGTTTTTTAACAGACTTATTTAAATCGAAAATTGGCTTAATATCGGTGACTCGAATTTCACATTCGAGTTTATTAAAAAAGTTAATTAGTGAAAAACCAGTTTTACCAATTCCAACGATTAAAACTTTTTTCCCTTTAAATCTTTCCATTTCCATATCTTCTTCCTCAGCTTTTATTTTTTGTCTCGTGCTATTTGGTTTTATCTGGTCTTAAGTGTTGATAAGGCTAAGATGGCCATACAGACACTAATAATCCAGAAACGAACAGTAACTTTGGTTTCTGGCCAGCCAAGCTTTTCAAAGTGATGATGTATTGGTGCCATTTTAAAAACTCGCACTCCGCGAGTTTTGAAAGATGCAACTTGAATAATTACTGACAATGCTTCTATTACAAAAATTCCTCCGATAACAACGAAGAGAAATTCTGATTTAGCGAGCACTGCAATCGTTCCTAAAGTTCCCCCTAAAGACAGCGACCCAACATCACCCATAAAAATTTGAGCTGGGTACGAGTTGTACCACAAAAAGCCAATTCCTGCACCTATAATAGCCGAAGTTAGCACCGTGATCTCACCAATACCTTCGATATAGGGAATATAGAGGTACTGTGAAATTTCCTTGTGGCCCGCCGCATATGTTAAAAAACCTAAAGTAACGGCACTAATAATAATGGGACCTATCGCAAGGCCATCGAGACCATCAGTAAGGTTAACTGCGTTACTGAAGCCCACAATAACAATGGCACCAAATAAAATATAGCCATAGCCCAGATCGATAATCGGACTTTTAATAAACGGAAGGTAAACTTCAGTGTTAATAATATGACCATTCACCATAATGAACATTGCAATAAAAGCTGTTCCAAATTGCCAAACCAATTTTCTTTTGGCCGAAACGCCTTTAGTGTCTTTCTTTAAAACTTTCAGATAATCGTCATAAAATCCAAGCAGGAAGTAGGAAAAAGTGACCCCAAGTGTCAACTGTAAAGGAATTGAATAAAAGTTTCCACAAACGAGGGTGGTGACAAAAATACTTCCCAGCATAAAAACGCCACCCATTGTCGGTGTGCCTTTCTTCTTGAAATGAGATTCTGGCCCATCTTCACGGATTATTTGGCCAAACTGTTTGCGCTTCATAAAAGCAATAAAAATTCCGCCCCAGAAAATTGAAAGAATTGTAGCCAATAAGAAAGCGACAAAGGAGCGAAAGGTAATATATTTAAAAAGATTGAATTGGCGTACGAGGTGACTAAGGGGATAGAGTAAGTGGTAAAGCATTGCTGACTTTCCTTTGTATTACTAAAAGTTGAACCAACTTTAAACTATACTCATCAGGGATTCTAATTGTAAAGAGCGAGAGGCCTTAACAAACACAAATTTATATGACTTCCGGATGTGTCTCCATTCCTGGTGAAATTCTTCTTTGGTCAAGTAAGAGCTTTTAGGATCTTCAAATCCTTTTCGGTAAAAATCTCTATAGCGGCCGATGAAGCTTACATTTTTTATTCCCAGCGACTTAAGATGTTCAGCAATTTCTCGGTGAAGCTCTTCCGCAAAAACTCCTAGCTCGTTCATATCTCCCAAAACAAAATAACAATCATCTAAAGAGATGCCTTTAGATTTCATAACATTAACAAATGAATTGATAGAAACGCGCATGGAGCTTGGATTGGCATTATAGGCATCTAGAAAAATATTATCAACCCACTGGGATCTGTTCATTGAAGGCTGTTGGTAATCACAGGCTGCAAGGGCAATTTTTTTTGCCTTTTCGGGAAAAAGTTTCATCGCCAAGATGGCGGTTCCCGCAAGATTTTTTAAATTATGATGCTCAAGAATATTATTATTGGTTATCCACGCTTCCAGGCCATTAATGTTGAAAGTAATTTTATGATCAGTGATGTTAATTCTAATATCCCCATTTTTCTCACCGTAAGTTGTGAGTCCTGGAGATTTTTCCAAACGGATTAAATATTCATCATCGGCATTTACAACGAACATGCCTCGTCCAAGTGAATTTTTTAAGACCGCTTGATACAAGCACGTTTTTTCTTTGAGTATATTTTCCATTGATTGCATAAATTCAATATGAGCTGAACCAATATTGGTGATCATTCCATGTTCAGGATGAGCAATGGCACATAATTCATTAATCTCGCCGACGTGGTTCATTCCCATTTCAATAACGGCGATTTCGTGGTGATCTTCTAAACCGAAAATTGTAAGGGGCACACCTATATGATTATTTAAATTTCCCTTTGTTGCTAACACTTGATCGGGAAAAATGGAGTTTAACAACGAAAAAATCATTTCTTTATGTGTTGTTTTTCCATTTGATCCAGTGATTCCAATAATTTTTCTATCTGCTTTTTTAGATCTCCACTCGATAATATAAAGTGACGCTAGCTCTTGAATACATTTCAATGAATCTGTTGCCTCAACAAATAAAATATTTGGATGCTTTTTTGAAAATGATTGGATGATTAAATCACGACCATCTTTTCTAGAGTAAATAATAGCCTTAGCCCCAAGCGTGATAACTTGTTCAACATAACTAAATCCATCAAAATTATCACCATGAAGAGCTACAAAAGTTTCTCCACTTTTAAAAGAGCGGGAGTCTGTATTGATCTTCAATTCAATATCATTAGCTGGACCGTAAACTTTCAGAATTGATGAAACTTGAGGGAAAAACCGTGAGGAGAGCATATTATTGTCCAACTTTAAAATTTGTTACGATATTAAAATCGCTAAATGGATGTTTAACACCCTTTATTTCCTGATATTCTTCGTGGCCCTTGCCAGCAATTAAAACAATTTCTTTTTTGCCAAGACTTTCAAGAGCGGCGTGAATTGCTTTTTTGCGGTCAACTACAGCTTCATAACCCACTTTAATTCCAGCAAGAATATCTATAATAATATCTTCAGGGGACTCATCGCGGGGATTGTCAGAGGTAACTATAATTTTATCGGCAAATTCAGAAACAGCTTTTCCCATCATCGGGCGCTTCGTTTTATCTCTATTTCCACCACATCCAAAGACTACAGTTAAAGAGTGAGTAGAAAATGCATTTTTAATAGCTGCTCCAATATTAATAAGCGCATCAGGTGTGTGGGCATAATCAATAATTGCCATGTTTTCATTACCTAACTCGATAATTGAAAACCTACCTGGTGGTGTCTTAATATCTTTTAAGTGAATATTTTTTATCTCATTTTCGCCAAACAAATTTGCATTTAATTGCAAAGCAAGTTCAGCATTACTTTGATTATAAGTTGAATGATAAAACAAAGGTCTTTCCTCTAACGTTTTCCCAAGGCCTCTTTCATCCAGCGTTTTAGCAAGCTTAACTCTGGTATTTGGAGCTCGTTTTAAAATAGTTTCATAAAGTTCTTTTTCCAGAGCAGGTAATAAAAGCGATTGGTTTTCTTTTAAATATCTTCGCTCAACGAGGAGTTTAGCATCAAAATATTCTTCCATCGTACGATGATAATCGAGATGGTCTTGAGAAAAACTAGTCCATGCAGCGCCATCAAGTAAAACATCAAACAGTCTATCTTGAGCTAAAGCGTGTGAACTCACTTCCATAAAACAAACTTCATATTTATCTTGAAAACGATGAATCAGTTTTCTTAGTTCAACATAGGATGGCGTGGTTGACTCGATATCTTCTATCAGAGAACCATTCACATCTTGAACTCCTATTGTCCCTATAGAAATTGCGGGATGTCCGGCCAGTGATGCAATTTGCATAGCAAGATTTACCGTCGTTGTTTTACCATTGGTACCTGTCACGCCGACAATTTTTAAAGTATTTTTATTAGGAAACAATTCATCCAAAATTATTTTTTGAATTTTTAAAAAATGCTCTTCTTCTACAAATATGCAGTTTTCATTTTTTACAAATTCTGCACCGTGATTAAGGATTAACAATCCAGGCATAGATCCAATTAATCTTTTTTGAAAATTCTCAACTGATTTTTCTTCTTTGGGATTCACTTTGTAAAACACAACATCTGTAGGTTGTGCCTTCTGAAGATTAGTAGTGACATTATTTATTGGTGATTCTGGTTCATTAATATCGTTTCTAGAAACAATATAAGAATTTAGAAGTGAAAGAAGATTTGTTTTATTCATAATTTGGTGGTGAGTACTCTAGTTTAATTATTAAATCTGCGTTTAGCGGTGTTCCTGGTGCAGGTGATTGCGATGAAACAACTCCCATCCCTTTATGTATTAAGTGCAAGTTCAGCTTAGTTGCGACATTGGTAGTGGAAATTTTATCAAGGCCCACGAGATTGGGTACGCTGTTTGGATCATAAACCCTAGTTGCAGCGGATTTCTCCTGAACTATATCTATATTATTTTTTATTTTTTTCAAATCAAAATTTTTATTAGCATTTTCCTCTGTGTCGGCAAGCTTACTGATATCTTTATTTTTATAAAGAATATATTGGGCTAAATTCTTAAATACAGGAGCTGCGACTGCACCGCCGTAATATCCACCCGTTCTTGGATTATCCACATAGACATAAATAACAAAACGACGATCTACGTTAACCGGAAAACCAATAAAGCCTGCAATATATCCATGATACCCACCATTGCGATCGACTCGTTGAGCAGTTGCTGTTTTTCCGGCAATTTTGAAGTGGGGAATTTGGGCGGCAGTTCCCGTTCCTTTTTCAACAGCTCCGACCAAAGCAGTCGTTAAGTCTTCACTGGTTTTAGAAGTGAAGACTCTCATTTTCTTTTTTAATTGATGATCATTTTCAGGCTCAAGTTCGGCCACCTGGCTTTGGTCTTTTTTAATAAGAGTTGGACGATTGTACTCACCACCGTTAGCAATTGCAGCATAAGCTGCCAGCATTTGCACACCAGTAACAGCAATGCCCTGACCAAAACTCATATTGCTTAATGAAAGTGGAGTAACGTTTTCAGCTTCAGTAAAAATTCCTCGCGATTCACCTGGAACCTCAACACCGGTTTTTTCTCCAAAATTTAAAGTCTTCAAAGTTTCTTTAAATTTAGGAAAAGTTAAATCAAAGGCAATTTTAGTTGTACCAATATTTGAAGAAAATTTAATGATATCCGCAACTGATAACCATTCATATCTTTCATGAGATTCAGCTTCATTGATAACATGGCCATCTACTTTTAAATGACCTTGTTCGCAGTAGTAATTAGAATCGATCTTTGCCACCTTATGTTCAAAGGCTGAAGCGACGGTGAAAAGCTTGAAAGCTGAACCTGGCTCAAATGGATCCGTAGCAAAAGATAACTTGCGATGTTCAGGAGAAGAGCTCTTTACATCGTTTGGGTCAAAAGCAGGATAATTGGCAATCGCTAAAATCTCACCTGTTGATGCATCGATAACACCTACGCCGCCTTTATCTGCAGAATGTTTTATCACCGCTTCTTTTAGATATTTTTCAGCCATACTTTGTATGTCTTTATCAATCGTCAGATAAATATCTTTTGCTTGTGCCGTCATGTCTTGATGACTTTCAAATTTAATAGGACGACCTTTATTATCAATCGTGTATTTTAGAGTTACTGGATTTCCTCTAAGTTCTTTATCATAAAGATGCTCAAGTCCCGCGAGACCAGAATTATCAAGCCCCA
This sequence comes from Bacteriovorax sp., assembly GCA_028710485.1. Lineage (GTDB taxonomy): Bacteria > Bdellovibrionota > Bacteriovoracia > Bacteriovoracales > Bacteriovoracaceae > Bacteriovorax. The sequence goes on from JAQTTZ010000028.1 coordinate 15,955, forward strand.
CGAAGCCAAGTGTTTGAGCAAGAAGTTCATGGTTGGGATAAGTTCTCTCGGGAACACCTTCAATAAAAATACCCTTTAATTCTTTAACTTGTTCAACTTGATCTTTAGAAAGATGAAGCTTTCTCCCTATCCAGGTAAATCTCTTGCGCTTATTGATAGTGCTCATCGTTTCACGATAAGAAATTTCGGGAATTATTTTCGAAAGTTTTTTATAAACAGACTTATCGCCATTGGTAGACTTAGGAATAGTAAAAATACTATATGTTTGAACGTTGAGTGCCAGTGCACTTCCTTCACGATCGTAAATATTTCCGCGCTTAGGGTAAACGGTAGCCTGTCTTAAAAATTGTGAATTTGCTCTGCCAATTAGGTCACCAGCATCCACCAATTGGACCTTAAAAGCTTTCCCGAGCACAAACAAAAAGAATAAGCAGAAGCATGTAAATACAAAGATAATTCTATTTTTTTCAACTCTATTCATAAACTTTTCTCAAAAAGAAATACTAAGGTATAACAATAATTTGATCTTGTTTCGGTTGATCAAGGTGATGGGCAACAGCAAGACGCCTCAATTTATCGGTTGAAAGCATACGTGCATTCTTTGCCTTCAACTCTTTATTATCTAAAAGTACTTTTTCGATGTCGCGATTGGATTTTGAGATCTTGTAATCCATTTCTACATTTTTCATTCTAAAAAGGACAAATAAAATAGCAAGGGTGGTGAATGATAAAAAAATAGGGAAGCCTTGTGAGCTAAAAATTATTTCCTTAATTTTTTTACCCACAGGGGTTTTGTCTGGTGATTTTTTTCCTGAGGCCATAATCACTCCTTGATTATAATTACCGGAAATCCTGCTTGTACTTGTTTTTTTCTTTCTTAACAGCAATTCTTTCTAATACTCTTAGCTTAGCACTTCTTGAGCGAGAGTTGTCGAAAATTTCTTCTTCTCCCGGCACAATTGGTTTTTTTGTTAAAATTTCTACCGGGAACTCAACACTCTGACTGGCTTCTTTGAAAAGATTTTTTACGATGCGATCTTCGAGAGAGTGAAAACTTATAATTGCTAATCTTCCACCAATTTTAAGTAGTGGTATTAGGTGAGTAATTGTGTCTGTTAAAACTTCAAGCTCGCGATTTACTTCAAGACGAAGCGCTTGGAATACTCGAGTTGAAGGGTTGGTTTTTCCAAACCTCATCTCTTTAGGGTAGCAATGGAAAATAATGTTCTCTAATTCTTTGGTGGTGGATATCGGTTTAATTTTCCTTTCTTCACAAATCTTCACTGCAATTTTTTTAGAAAACTTTTCTTCACCATACTCAGTAAAAATTTTTATTAATTGATCTTGGCTATAGGTATTCACAATTTCTTCAGCAGTTAAAAATGCATCGGATTGATAATTCATTCTCATGTCGAGAGGGCCTTCGAAGCGAAATGAAAACCCTCTCCCAGCTTCATCGAAATGATGTGATGACACTCCAAGATCAAGAAGTATTCCCTGAAAACCACCTGCCTCAAAAACTTCTGGGCATTCCTCTTTAGCAATGCCGGGAAAACGAACGAAGTTTGTATTAAATAATTTTATGCGCGAAGACATATTTTCTTCAGCAATTCGAGCTTCCCCGTTTTTCAATGCATCTGGATCTTGATCTGTTGATCGAACTTGAAAAAGTGGATTTTTGTATAATAATTCGAATGAATGCCCTCCTCCTCCAAAAGTGAGATCAGCGAAGTACGAGACCTCGTTGGCAGTAGCATTTTCGGTTAGATTATCGATGCATTCTTTTTTTAAAACTGAGTAGTGGCGAGTATAGCTCATTATCTTAGCAACACTTCAATAACATGCGACTGTTCAGCATTTAACTTTTCCGGCTTAGAAAGAATGGCAAATGTATTTTCCTTTTTAAAATTAAATTTATTTGAATTCAATTTAGGGATTAGTTTTTTCAAAACAGCATGTACCTGTTGATTATTTGTGGCCATGACTTTCATGATTTCTTCAAGGGTACAGTGTTCTTCTTTCCAACAATCGTAATCAGTAACCATCGCGATTGTGGCGTAAGCCATACCAGCTTCTTTTGCCAAGTAAGCCTCTGGAACGTTGGTCATCCCGATTACACTTGCACCAAAACTTCTATAAATATTCGACTCTGCTTTTGTCGAAAACTGAGGTCCTTCGATGCAAAGATAAGATCCACCAGATCCATGCTTCACACCCACTTCAGCGCAAACTGCAACAATCATTTCTTGAAGCTTCTTTTCTATTGGTTCTGCAACAGAAACATGTCCAACAAATCCATTGTTGAAAAAAGTTCTCTCGCGTTTCCCTTTGGTCCAATCAATGAATTGATCAACAATTACAAAAGAAGTTGGAGGAAATTCTTCCTTCAATGAACCTACGGCCGAAACAGAGATTATGTATTCAACGCCCAATTCTTTTAAAGCAAATATATTAGCGCGATAATTAACATCGGAAGGAGTAAAGCTATGGCGCTTTCCGTGACGTGGAAGAAAATAAAAAGAAACGCCACTTAACCTAGCTTCAATTATTTCTGAACTGGGATTTCCAAAGGGAGTCGACACGAGGTGCTCTTTCACCACTTCAATTCCTTCTATTTTGTAAACACCACTGCCGCCAATAATTGCTATCTTTATTCCACTCACCGGATCCTCGCTTTTTGACAATTGACATAAAATATAAGGGATTTTATGACAAAAGATATCTAAATGAAAACATTGAATTTTCTTTATCAACTCAATAAACTTCATCTAAGTGCTATCTGAATTAGCCTTGTGAGATTGTTTTTGGCCATGTAAGCTTTACTATGGCTAGATTGAGGCAAATAGTTGTGCCTTACGCTATAAAACCTCGCCCAGAAATGAGCAATTGAGTTGTTAAAAAATGAACGCAATAAATACATTTTCGGAATCATTATCGCAATACCGCTCTCGCATCCAAAAAAGCAGAGCGGTGTTGTCATATGCCAGCACCACTTCGCTTGAAGAGTTTGTATTTAATATCCAGAGGATTAAGTCATCACATACTAAAAAAGATTTTTTAAAATCACTTCTTTCAATGACTAATTCAGGTATTTGGGTAAGTCGATCTGCTTTTATCGTTTTGAAATCTTTTTTTGATATTCGCCAATTGGAAAATAGTAATTTTCAAAATGAAAAAGCCCAAGAAATCCTTGCTGGCGTTGTGAACAAAAGCACCGTTGTGGCCAGTGATGCTTTAATTTTCAAAACGATTTATACTGAAATTACTCATTCTCACCTTCATAAAGAATACAAATCATCACTCACTGTTCCACCAATAAATGTAACAATTGTTTTGGTGTCTGGGGTGTTAAACGAAATTTTCTCAACACCTGCTTTCAAAAGAGGAGCTGAGAATCTTTTAGACGAATACAATATTAAACATATTGCACCAACCGTTGATGGCAAAAAGGGATCTCGCGAGAATTCCATTCTACTTAAAAAACAAATTAATCAGTTCATTGAGGACAACCCCAGTGAAAAACTTTGGTTTTTTTGTTTTTCAAAAGGTGGCATTGATACACTTCACTACCTGAAGTCTCAAGGTGAAGATCTATCATCTAATATCCTAGGCTTTTCTTTTATAGCGACCCCTATCTTGGGGAGTGACCACGTTAATAATAAGATTTTAAAATTGGTGAATACTCTTGGAAAAGTTCCGGAGGAAGTTTCTAAAATAATTTTAGGGAAAAAAATAGATTTCTTTGCTAAGGAATTACAAAAATCCTTATCTCATTCATATAGAACAAGCTGGTTCAAAAAATATTACAAGGACCTTCCACAAAAACCTTTTTATACCGCAATAGCTTTTGAATCAAAATGGCATCAAAGCCATGTGTGGATGATGCTAACCAAGGCTTTCTTTAGAAGTCACAAATCGAATGATGGTGTTGTTGACGTAGAAAATGCTCAATTTCCAGCTTATTTCAATGGAATCAATCTTGGAATTTTAGAAGGACATCACTTGGTGGGAAGTCGATCTAGCTTTTATGATCAAGAGGCCCTGATGAAGGCCCATTTAATATTTTTAAACTATAAAAAATTAATTAAGTAAGACCCTTTTTAAGAATTATAGTCTTATTCCAATCCACCTTTTAAATTCATCAATACTAATTTTGAAATAGTTTTTAGAGTGTCGAAGACGCCTGTACCTTTAACCGCCATTGCTTCAAACTCAGGTACATTCCACTTATTTAAGGCTTCATGCAGATCTTTTACAGCTGTGGCATTGGGAAGATCGCGCTTATTCCATTGCATAACGAGTGGGATTTTTCCAATATCATAGCCTTGCTCAATAAGGTTTTTCTCTAGCGACTTAAGAGATTCGATATTTGAATCCATTCTTTCAACTTGTGAGTCAGCTACAAAAATAATTCCATCTACACCACGTAGAATAAGTTTTCTTGATGCTTCGTAAAACACTTGGCCAGGAACGGTATAAAGATGAAAGCGAGTTTTAAACCCGCGGATCTCGCCTAAATCAAGAGGAAGAAAATCAAAAAAGAGTGTGCGCTCATTTTCGGTATTTAATGAAATAATATTCCCTTTACTGTCACCGCTTGTTTTTTGGTAAACGTATTGGATATTAGTTGTCTTCCCTCCGAGCCCCGGCCCATAGTAGACAATCTTGCAATTCACTTCTTTAGTTACATAATTTACGAAAGACATCTACTTTCCTTGCCTTAGTTTTTTGCAAAAGCAAATAAACGATCCATCTCAGAATCTGTTATATCGCCGAATAAAAAATCATTATTTTCTTTAGTTCTAACTTGGTTTTTACCAAAAGATTCTTTTAATTCTTGTTCTAAAAATTCTCCAAAGCTTGTCGCCATCTCTCTCATTTTATTTTTAATAAGCCCAGGATTCACCTCATCGTGATAAATAAGTCCCAGATAAAGCTCTTCGACTCCAATTGTAATTGGAACGATATAAACTCCCTGGGAGGAAGTATCAAAGCTTAACCTGTAGCCTTCTTTGGATTCTTTTTTGGGTATAAAGTCAGCAAGAGCTCGAGCCGCCTGCCATACACCACCAAGAAGAGCTCCTATTGATGACTTTGAAAGTGAGTTCCCTAAATTATTATTGTGATAAAGAACAACTCCATCATAGCGAATAAGAAAAAATGAATAGCGGTTAAGCTTTTCATCAATCTCACAAGACTTAAAAAATGTTTCTACATATTTAGGAATATTATTATTGGCTTTCATAGGTGTCTGCGATTCTCCAATGCTTTGGTAATGGTGAGTGAATCAACAAATTCCAAACTTCCCCCCATGGGAATTCCAAAACCAATACGATCTACTCTGATATGAGCTGGAAGCATTTGTTTAATATAGGCACAGGTAGCATCTCCCTCAACAGAAGGATTTACTGCTAGGATCAACTCTTCAATCTCTTCACTTGAAACTCTCTGGATAAGATTATCCAATTTCAACTCATCGGGTCCGATACCAAGCAGCGGATTTAAAACCCCAAAGAGAATATGGAATTTTCCTCGAAAATTGCCACTGCGCTCAATAGCGAGGCAATCGGTAACTGACTCAACCACGCAAATCGTTTTGGAATGAAAGCGGTGATAGTCTAAGCAGATCTTGCAAAGCTCATCATCGCAAAACATTCCACATTTTTTACAGTGATTAAGCTCTGAAAGATTTTTAACAGCTTCAGCAAATGCAATCAGGTCTTCCTTATTCCATTTAGTCATAATGAGAGACTGGCGCAAAGCCGTCTTTTCGCCAACACCTGGAAGGCGCGAAAATTGCTTTACTACTCTTAAAAGTTTTTCAGGCAATTCCATTCTTAGAACATTCCAGGAATATTAATTCCACCTGTAATTTTTGCCATAGCTCCTGAAACCATATCTTGTGACTCTTTTACTGCTTGATTAACGGCAGTTTTCACTAGGTCTTCAAGACTGGCAACATCATTAGGGTCCACACATTCTTTATTGATTGAAATAGAAAGAATTTGTTGTTTACCGGTAATTTTAATTTTAATCATTCCACCACCAGAAGATGTTTCAAGTTCTCTGGTTTCTAGTTCTTTTTGAAGAGTGGCCATCTTCTGTTGCATTTGTTGTGCTTGCTTCATTAATCCGCCTAGACCTTTCATACATAACTCCTGTTCTATTTTTTAATATTATCTATTATTATTTTATCAACCTTAGCATTAAACATTTTTTCCGCTTCTTTTAAAATCGGATTATTTTTAAAATTTTCCACTCTTTCCTGCATTGACATTTCTGCCAACTGCTCTTTAATTTCTGCGGTAGAAATAAAGTTTTCGGAGGATTGAACGTTTAGCAATTGCAGCTGAATTTTGTTTTTTTCTACTTCAAAATACTCTGAAAGATTATTAATCAATTTTTGAAAAACTTCTGGTTCACTCAAGTAATCCATGAAGACCAATCCTGAATACCCAAAACCCAACTCAACACTTAATTCTCCATTTTCTAAACGAAGCGGCGAGGTAATATTTCCTTGCTCCAAGTTTGAAGCGGATGCTGGTGCTTTAACATTGAGATAACTTAGGAATCCTTCCCAGCTCATTTCCTTTTGCATGGTCGACTTTGCTGGAACAATCAGGGGCTCTTCAATCACAAATGTTTTTGATTGAGGAATAACAGCGTTTTCTATCTCCGCTTCTTTTTCTTTAGCTAGCTCTGCAAAGTTTTCAGCAAACGTTTCAGCGACAGTTTTTGGAATAGTCTCTTTAACTGCTTCGATCACGATAGCTGGAGCTATTTCTTCTTGTTGAAAATGAGGCTCACTTGTCGGCATCTTCATCGAAAAAAAACTTCTGCGAAGTGTTGTTTTATAAAGAAGGACTTCAAATGCCTTCTCTGGTGCAATTGAACTAAAAATCCATGACGTCTCTCTGGCAATCGTTTCATAGATCCAGATCATCTCTGCTTCACTAATCTCTTTATTACTTTTTAAATCTTTAAAGAGTTCGTCTAATAAGCCACCTGCAATATTTTTAACCGGAACATTTTCTTCTAAAAGCTTATTGTATATTTTAGAAAGACCAGTGGTGTCTCCAGCGTATAAAGATTTTAAAATATGTTGTAAGCTTGAAGGTCCTGCGACTCCTAAAGAGCTCGTCAGATTTTCTTCTGTAATATTATCATTCAAAGAGGTCGTTAAAACCTGATCGAGAAGTGAGAGAGTGTCTCGGACTGAACCCCGGCCTAAGATCGCCAATTGTTTAATCAGTTCCTCGTGCTCAAATTTAATTCCTTCAACTTTTGAAATTTCTTTTACATGAGTAACAAGATCTGGAACGCTCACATTTCTAAAATCAAAACGTTGGCAACGGGAAAGAACTGTTCCCAAAAGTTTTTGAGCTTCGGTCGTGGCAAAAATAAAAACCACATGAGCGGGTGGTTCTTCCAGGGTTTTAAGAAGAGCATTGAATGCATTTGTTGAAAGCATATGCACTTCATCGATTACATAAACTTTATATTTTCCCGAAGTCGGTAGATAGTGAACGTTGCCTATGAGTTCTCGAATATTATCGACGCTATTATTTGAAGCACCGTCGATTTCGATGAAGTTCATTGAAATTTCTGTATCAAAATCTAAACAGGCCCGGCATTCACCGCAAGCATTTCCATCCGCAGTTAAGTTTTCACAACGGATAGCTTTTGCAAAAATGCGTGCAACTGAAGTTTTTCCAACACCGCGGGTTCCAACCAGCATATAAGCATGACCAATTTTTTTATTAACAATAGCATTTTGAAGCGCACGCGTAACATGGCCTTGTCCGATGACTTCTTGAAATTTTTTTGGTCGCCACTTCCTGGCCAATACTTGGTAAGACATCACAATCCTTGGAAATTTTCCATTGTATAAAAGGTAATAAATTTGGTTGAATTAGTAAATTGAATTGAAGCGGCAGTTAGGAAAACAGCACAAAGCAATGACAGTTACCGTTGCTTCCTTCCGGACCTGGCGGGGTTGGCCGCATATACCTTTGCCACTCCCTAACTACCAATTGCATATTATGAATCCCTCGCTTATGTGTCAAGGCAAGTCTGGACAGATTGCTTCTAGACTCTGAACTATAAACTTGATTTAATCGTTTCACGTAACTATTAATCTTATTGGGAGGTATTTATGAAATCACTAATTGCTATGACGCTACTTACACTTTCTTTGCAATCATTTGCTGCTTCGAAAACTTACCAAGTAACTGGGCCAGTTCTTGAAATGACTGATTCGACAATTACTGTCCAAAAAGGGAAAGACAAATGGGAGATTGCAAAAGATGCTGCTGTGGCAGTAACGGGGGATCTAAAAGTAGGTTCTAAAGTAACAATTGAATATTTTATGACGGCAAAGTCAATTGAAGTTAAAGCTGGCAAAAAAGCTAAAAAATAATTAAAAACTTAAGGCCAGGTCATTATCTGGCCTTAAGTTTATATTTTAGTCTAAAACTTCGATATTAACTGCTTCAGCTTCGCCCACTTCAACTTCTCCAATCACATTTACTCCACCATCTGAATTCGGCTGAAGAATTGGGGCATAGATATTTTTTGATTCTTCATCAACAGCTAATTCAATATAGTCATTTGAAAATGATAATACTTTCGTTCTGAAATAAAGATTATTACTGTATGGAACACGAAGTTCATCAACACCGTCATTCGTTTGTAAAATGACAGCACCATTTTTATTAATATAAACACAAAGATCTGTATCTGATTTTGTTGAAAGATGGAATTCTTGTTCAAATTTTTGTGCTTGCTTAACACCATCCCAGCCAGCTTTTAAAAATGGATCAACTTCAATTTTTTTAGTTAGCGGTCCACGGTTGATATCGTAATAAGTAATTGAGAATTTCTCAGGGCATTTGCTTGAATCAACGTGGGCAAATGTTGAAAATGAGAACAGGGATAGCGTTAGAATTAATATTACTTTCATACTGTTTTCCTTATAAGTTTTAGTGAAGATTTCTTTACCCAAAGGTGTAAGCAATGTCCAGATCAATGAAGTGAGCTACAAATTAGCTAATCAAGCCATTAAAGATATTACCATTTTCACCATTGCGGGCAGCAGTGCATTGCTTGAAGTAGACATTGTCGTTCTTGAGATGACTTTCAATAAATAAAAAGTTCTTTATAGGTCGTTTGCTTATCTGTTTCTCTTTTAAACTCTAACCCTTCTAGCTCAGCGACTACAATTTCTGCCGTGGTGTATACCTTATTTCCTTTAACCAAGTGACCACCAATTGTTTTTCCATCTTTATCAGAAGCTGCTAAATGAAGATGTACGCCATTCATACTTATGGTACCGGTTAAAGAAACAATCTCCATTGGTCCCTTTAGAAACATTTCTTTGTTCTGATTAGCGGTCCGAAGATTAATACTGAGAAGACTTCCGACACAAGTAACGATACTTCCGGCCTTAATTTTTTTATCCTTTGCATAGTTTTCTAAGGCTAGCCGTAAATCTTCACCAGGTTTTAGCCTTAAAACATGAAACTTTACCTTATCTGTAATCCCTGAAAGATTCTGTCCATATGTGACGGAGCTGAAACAAATTATTATGAAAATGATATTTAGAATTCTCACTGTGAATGCCTTGGTAAGGTTGAAATTTAAATCTACCTTTTCAAACGCCTACAACGAAAAAAGTTAAAAAATGGCGGAGAACATGGGATTCGAACCCACGATACGCTTTCACGTATACTCGCCTTCCAAGCGAGCGCATTAGACCACTCTGCCAATTCTCCGTAATAAATGCAAAAAAAATATCATATTTGCGATCGCTTCCGCTAGTTCTTATTGTAGTTTGTTCTTTTCTCTCGAAAAAAACTTGAGAGAAGCTTCGAACATTCAAAGTGACGAAGGCCACCGATGACCGGAAAGGCGTGATTGAGTTTCTGATCTTTATAAAAATTATAATTTAAACTAAGTGAGCCGCCCTTGGGATCATAGGCGCCAAAATAAAGTGTTCCAATGCGAGCTTGAATCATCGCACTTAGGCACATTGGGCATGGTTCTAGTGTTACATATAATGAGCAATTTAATAATCGCCAATTGTTTAATTTTTTTGCAGCCTCAGTGATGGCCAAAATTTCAGCATGACCACAAGGGTTATAATTTTTTTCTTTTATATTATGACTTCGAGAAAGAATCGTTCCGCTGGAGTCAACCACAACTGCCCCTATAGGAACTTCATCTTGGCGATAAGCTTTTTCAGCTTCAATAAGAGCTTCATCCATTAACCAGAGTTGATCTTGAAAAATTGTATTAGACATGGGCAAATTTCAATTTACGTTTACTGTGTTTTTCTTTTTTCCATAAGCGGACCAATTGTATATACCGCTTTTTATTTGATCGGCTATCGAATTTAAACATTACACCATAAATAAGAGGCCTTCCTATCAAGTCACGTCGCTTGCTCATTACCTGACCGCGAAGACTCACTGAAATATCATCAACCTTGGCATTGATAATAATTTCATCTCCCAACTTCACTTCTTCAAAGAGCGCAACACATCCTGCAAATCTTCTCAGGTCGGTCAGGCGAGCATCATATTCTAAGTCCACTGATTTAACTTTAATTCGTAAATCATCTCGATAGCGAAAATCATATTCCCACCAACTGACACGCGGATAATAGATAGGTGAAGACAGGATATACATTTTCAAGATCAGGATCAGGCAGGAAACTAGATACAAGATCCCAATATGAGAGTGATGAACCACAAAAAACTGTTCGTTGATTTTAAAAAGAATGTAAAGAAAGAGAATCGTTGAGAATGTCCAGTAGGTGTAATAGCGATGCTTAATTGTTTTATAATAGGGCGTAGAAAAGTATAGGAAAAATAAAAGTCTCACTCCTAATCTGAATTTTGGACCTGCAACAATTTCTGTCATAATCGCTAAATGAATAAAAAAGAATAAAGCTTTAAGTAAAAACTTGATCGTTTTGGTTTCTGATTTAAAGCTATGCTCAATACTTTCCATATTCTTAGATTAGTTCATTTTCTGATTTAATCAACGAGTGGATAAATGTAATCTTGACAAAATATATACTTGATTTTTTAACTTATCTGCCTAATCATTTTCGGAATAGATTGTCTTATTACTATTTACTAAAGGAAGGATTATGAAGAAATTGCTAATTGTCACAGCCTTAGCTGCTACGTCTACTGTAGCATCGGCTTTTGACTACAAGTTTAACGTTGAAGGTCGTGCTGACTTCGTTAATGCTAACGTTAAATCAACTGCACAAACTACTGGTGTAGAAACATCTGAAAAGTACAACAACTTTTCAAACAACCTTATTCGTTTAAACATGATGGGGACTGTCAACGAAAATCTTTCTTATAGATTCCGTTATAGATTTGCAAAAGAAGCTGCTAACCCTGTTTCTACAAACACAAGTGGAACTAGTGGTGCAACAACCGCAAGAGAAATCACAAATACGACTCAAGTTGATTATCTTTACATTGACCACAAAAACTCACTTTTCACAACTCGTTTTGGAAAACAAAACTGGAATGGATTTTCTTACGGACGTGAAGGTATCGTTTCTGGAACAGATGTATTTCTAGTTTCTCAAGCGGCTGCTAACTACAAATCAGCTTTTGGATCTGACTACCGTTATGGTGTAACAGCAATGTTCAAGTTCATGGACACAAACACTCTTGACCTGGCTATTTCTAACCCAAATACAACTGTTACAGACATAACTGGAACTGAAGTTAAAAATACTGGTCTAGCTTACGGCGCGTTCTATACTGGTTCATTCATGAACAAGCTAGTTCAACCAATTTTAGCTTACCAACTTGCTAAGCAAAATTCAGACGCAGACCACACAACTCCAGCGTCAAGAACTCAAGATGTAAACTACACTATGTGGAACGCGGGTTTAAGATCAGAAGTGGCTGGCGCGATTATCGACGCTGACTATAAAGAGTTGAAAAAACCGAATAGAAATACTTCTGCAACTACAACTGCTGCTAACAAAGAACAAAAAACTAAATCTATCTATGCTAACGTTGCTTACGCTGTTGGTGATTTTACTCCGATTGCTACTTATATTAATGATAAATACACTACAGAAGACAATGCCACTGCTGCAAATGCTAACTTCAAAAGAAACTCTTTTGCTGTTGGTACTTATTGGAGACCAATGTCAGATGTTAACTTTCGTTACCACTTAATGGTTACAAACGCTGTAACTAAGTACGAAGGAACTTTTGCTACAAATACAAAAGTTAACGATACAAAAGTTTATTTCGGTTTCAAAGCAGACATCTAATTTTTCAATAAATTATTGTTTAATAATAAAGAAGGGCCTTCGGGCCCTTTTTTTATGTTCCCACTCAAGTCTTATAACTTAAAACTATCACTTTCTTCATCCTAACAAAAATCTAACGATACAATCCCCAACAACTTTCATAAGATCCCCTCAATGTCATTCATGTACACAGAGAGGTTTTACGTGTTAAAAAAATTATTGATGTTTCTTCTTATGTCTATGTCTCTTAGCCTTTTTGCTGCTCAAAAGATTAATGGTGCAGGCGCTACATTTCCTTATCCAATATACTCAAAGTGGTTCTCGGAATATCAAAAGACTCACAACGATGTCCAATTTAACTATCAGTCGATCGGAAGCGGTGGAGGAATTAAGCAAGTTCTCGCACAAACTGTAGACTTCGGAGCAACAGATGCTCCAATGACAGACGAAGAATTAAAATCGGCCAAAACTCCAATTCGTCACATCCCAACTGTGCTTGGTGCAGTTGTAGTAGCTTTTAATGCTAAGGGAATTGATACTGGCTTAAAACTAGATGGTGAAACACTTTCAAATGTTTTTCTTGGAAAAATTACGAAGTGGAACGATGCTGCTATAGCAAAGTTAAACCCAAAAGCTAAACTTCCAGCTACTGATATCTTAGTAGTAAGAAGATCAGATGGCTCTGGAACAACTGCTGTTTTCTCAACTTTCCTAGCTGAAGTTTCTAAAGAGTGGAAAGATAAAGTTGGTGCTGGAAAAAATATTAACTGGCCGGCAGGAATTGGCGCTAAAGGTAACGAAGGTGTTACTTCTATGATCGCTCAAACTGACGGTGCTATTGGATACGTTGAACTTGCATACGCAATCAACAGCAAGCTTGCTACAGCCTCGATTAAAAATAAAAAAGGTGAGTTCGTAGCAGCTTCAGTTGATTCAATTTCTAAATCAGCTACTTCTGTAAAAGATGTTAGCGGTGATTTAAGAATTTCTGTTATCAATGCTGACGGAAAAGGTGTGTATCCAATTTCTTCTTTCACATGGATCCTTCTTCCTGAAAATGCAGCCTCTGCTCCTTTAAAAGAAGTCAAAGCATTCTTAGGATGGGCTTTAAAGGACGGACAAAAATTTGCTGCTGAACTTCACTATGCTCCATTGCCAAAAAAGATGGCAGACGCATTAATTAAAACGATTAAATAATTTCTCTGACCGATTCTCTATCCTTGAAGGAGCCCGAATACTTTAATTAACGAAAGTGTTCGGGCTTTTTTATTCCTTAGAACCAAATTAATTTTAACATTAAAAGAACAACAATCAGAGTGAGCATCGGACGAATAATTTTCGTGATATTTTTTGTGGCATAAGTAGCACCGATAAAGGATCCAACAACCATTCCCGTCGACATGATAAAACCTTCTTTCCAATGAACATATCCATTATGAGAATATGTCATGAGTGCCGTCGTTGCTGAAAAAGTGTTGGCCATTTTTGAAATGGCGATAGAAGGAAGCAGGGGATAACCTGTCCCTAAAAATAATCCAAGGAACATAAAAGTTCCACCACCTGGTCCGAAAAAACCATCATAAAAGCCACTGCTAAAAGCTGAAAGAAAAAAAATGAAGTAGTGGGGTTTTACAAAATCTTCGCGTTCTTTAAAAAACCGGTCGCGATTCCAGACGATATATAAAATAACTGGACACATGACTAATAACAAATAACGGAAAAAATCTTTTGGGACAAATGGCGCTAAGGAACTACCGAAAAAAGATCCTCCGGCACAAACAAGACAAAAAGAGAGACCTTCTTTCCAGCGCAAATGGCCTTTTTTTGCATAAACAATTAAGGCAATCAATGCCCCTGTAGAACCGACAATTTTATTTGTGCCAATGGCATGGGCCCCCGGAGCAATGGCAATTGAAAGAGTGGGAAGAGAAATTAAACCACCGCCTCCAACAATGGAATCTACTAGTCCAGTAAGAAAGCCCATAAAGCTCAATAGAAATTGATTCATGCAAGTGACGCTACATTGATTAATTCCATTTTTCAATTAGCATTAAACTGTTTTCCATCACGGCCTTAGTTCACTAAAATCCTCACTTCAGTACTAATCTTTTTAAATTTCTACGAGGTCGGCTTTTCCTAATTGACCTAACTAGCCCATGCCATTGCCTTGTTTTTTTAAGCTGGTTAAACAAAACCCCACGAGTCAGCAACTGCTTTTCGCGATAGATTCCTTTTGAAAACAAGTAATCTTGAAGACTATTTCTATCAAGCATCAAGCATTATATTGAATATTACTATGAAAGATCTTCACACCTAAAATGCTAGTTGCATGAGCCTTTGAAAGATTGTAGTTTGGCTAAAAAATTCAACCCCTAGGTTATACACATGCCTTCTAAAAAAACGTCCCTGTCTTTTGCTGATCTAAAATTAATTGAACCTCTAAATCTTGCTCTAGCTGAAGCTGGATATACTCACCCGACACCAATTCAGGCTGAAGCAATTCCGTCTTTGCTTGAAGGAAAAGATTTACTGGGTTGTGCTCAAACAGGAACTGGCAAAACTGCTGCCTTTGCTCTTCCAATTTTACACCGCTTAGTTGAATCAAATAAAAAAGCACTTCCTAAGCATACTCGCGTGCTGCTATTAACCCCAACCAGAGAACTTGCAATTCAAGTTCACGAAAGTTTTGCGACCTATGGAAAAAATTTACACTTAAAATATGCTGTTGTTTACGGTGGTGTTGGACAAACTCCACAAGTAAAAGCTCTCTCTCATGGTGTTGATGTTTTAGTCGCAACTCCTGGGCGATTAATGGATTTAATTGAACAAGGTTTTATTAAATTAACTGGCCTCGAAGTTTTTGTTTTAGATGAAGCTGACCGCATGTTGGACATGGGATTCATTCACGATATTAAAAAAGTTTTAAAACTTCTTCCCCCCAAAAGACATAATCTCTTTTTCTCTGCAACGATGCCCCCTGATATTGAAAAACTTGCAAACTCTATTTTAATTAATCCAGTGAGAGTCGAGGTCACTCCCGTTTCTTCTACGGCAGAGTTAATTTCTCAAACCGTCATGTTTGTCGACCGCGAAAATAAACGCCCATTGCTAAAACATATTTTGCAAGACCCAAAATTAAAACGCGTTATTGTTTTTTCTCGTACAAAACATGGTGCAAATAAAATTGTCGACTATCTTGGAACAGCTGGAATTATCGCCGAAGCCATCCATGGCAATAAGTCTCAAAGCGCAAGGCAGCGCGCACTTGAAAATTTTCGTTCAGGTCAAACTCGCGTCTTAATCGCCACAGATATAGCCGCTCGTGGAATCGATATCGACGAGATTAGCCACGTAATCAACTACGACCTACCCAATGAAAGCGAAAGCTATGTCCACCGCATAGGAAGAACCGCGAGGGCCGGAGCCAGTGGGGTAGCTATTTCATTTTGTGATGCTGAAGAAAAAGTTTTTTTGAAAGATATAGAAAAATTAATCGGAAAACGAATTCCATTAGTTGAAGAGCAACCTTTCCATTCTCAAGTCGTTGTTGAAAGTAAATTATTGTCTGCAGGAAGGGCAAAAACTCTAATTGATGGCCGAAATAATCGACCTAACAGCTCGTTTAGACGGGGAAATCGCAATATTTCTAAAAAGAAGTAAAAACAGTGGTATTATGAAATGCACTCTGTTAGGGTGCAGTAGAAACAATGTACGTCGTCTTTAAGATTAGTGGTCACCAGTTCGGCTCTCCTCTTTAGCGGCTCCCTAGCCTTAAGGAGGTAATTATGGGTAGAAAACTTTATGTCGGAAATCTTCCGTACTCAGCTAACGATCAATTATTAAGAGACAAATTCTCAGAAGTGGGAACTGTTGACTCTGCAAAAGTTATCACTGACCGTGATACTGGTAGATCAAAAGGTTTCGGATTTATCGAAATGTCATCTGAAGAAGAAGCTGAAGAAGCAATCAGCAAATTCAATGGTACAGATTACGATGGTCGCGCAATGACTGTATCTGAAGCAAAACCAATGACTCCAAATGATTCACGTGGTGGATCTGGCGGCGGATCACGTGGTGGATTCGGCGGCGGCGGCGGTGGCGGAAGAAACCGTTACTAAGTCTAAACCAATCAAAAATTAGTTTAAATAGAGGGCTGTCGAATGACGGCCCTTTTTTTATCTAAAATACAATTACGATCCCAATTCTTTTTATGAAGGCTCAAATAATTTAAATCACCAAATAGGCCCGTTGATCGCCCTTGCCTTTTACTTTAATTAAACCTCTATCTTCAAACGCAAACTTATTTTTAACAAGCTCGAAAGTAGATTCACTGATTTGAATTTTTCCAGGCATTCCATGTGATTCTAATCGTGAGGCTAAATTGACAGCATCCCCCCAAAGATCATATATAAATTTACTTTTTCCAATTACACCGGCCACAACTCTTCCTGTATTTATTCCAATTCTTATCTGAAGATTGAAATGATATTTTTCTTCAATCCCAGATAAAATTACAATCATTTCTTTAGCCATTTTGACAATATTAAGAGCACTGTTACTATCTGGATTTGGTAAATTGGATGCGGCCATATAACAATCTCCAATCGTTTTAATTTTTTCAATATTATATTTTTCACACAATAGATCAAATTGAGTAAAAATCTCGTTGAGTACTTCAACCAACTGATGCGCGTCCAATTTAGAAGAAAGCTCAGTGAAGCCTACCAAGTCGGCAAACAGGATACTAACGTCTGGATATGAATCTGAAATATTCACTTCTCCTTTTTTTAAACGATTAGCGATTGCCTTCGGTAAAATATTTAGCAGTAAGCTTTCAGATTTTTTTCTTTCCGATTGAATTTCATCCATCATGAAGTGAAAACTATGAGCTAAATTTGATATTTCTTTATTACCTGAAATTTCCACATTATAGTTAAAATCACCTTCCGCCACTTTATTCATAATATTTTGAAGTTTAACTATTGGCCTTGAAAGCAAAATTGAAATAAAAACAGAACCAAGTATAACAATTACAAATAAAAACAAAGATGAAATAAAAACATCTTTTAAAAAAATTTCTTTTTTATTCTTATAACTCTTGGTACTAAAATTTATATAAATAATTCCTGAATCTAAGGATGTTTGCCATTTTTTTGAATAAGAAATTGCGGACATGTTTATATTATTCAGTTTCAGCAGTTCACTTTCTTTCATATGAGATTCGGGATATTGAGCAAAAAATATTCCACTCGAATCTTTTATTCCAATCCATTCAAAGTCAGGCTGTGTTTTCACCCAATCAAATATTTTTTGAATAGCTTCGAAGTTTTCATTTTGAAGTCCAATTTCTAGACCTATTTTTACAGTTTCTAATACACTTTTGTTCTTTTGGTTAAACTGATTTTCAAAAATTTCTTTTTGTGTTTTAGTAAAATAAAAATAAAAAGACATTGTTAACAAAGCAGTGAAGGTTATAAAGACAATAAAGATCTGGTGAACAATACTTATTCTATTTTTCAATCAATTTTCCACCTTAATAGCTTTTACCTCTTTTGAATTAAAGTTAAGATTTTTGTCAATATATCCAATTGCAAACGGGTCATTGGAAACAAAATCAACAACCTCTTCTTCGGTTCTTAAAATTTTCGGAGGAGTACTATTCCCAGCGAGGCTAAGCCTTATCCATGTCTTGTAAACCCGACTTATCGAAACACCGATTACTTCTTCGGTAAAACTCTTTCTCAGGAGGGAATTGGAATTGTAGTCAACAATATGAATTGGAATATTATCTTCCCATCTCAAATTCTCACCTAAAAAAATATCTTTAAGATGAGAAGCACTTAGCGATTGAGTCTGGTTTTTTTTATTAACAATAATTATATATCCAGATGCATGTTCCATGAAAAGTAAGGTCATGAATAAAACAAATATTTTCATAAATCCAACCCCCTAAAAAGCGATAGCCAGAGTTGTGCCAATTGTTTGATAATTCTTACTTAACCCTGTGACCTCTCTCTCTGACATTGTATATTCTATTTTTAAAATTACTTGTTGAAGCAAGGTTGCATTAACCCCCAAGGCAAGTTCCCTATCATAATTTTTTTTATTCGATAAATCTCTAAGTGCTTTGGTATATAATAAATAGGGAGTTAACCTCTCACTCAACGTGTACCCCGCACAAGCATAATAAGCTAAAGCCTCTTGAGTGTTGAATACTGCTGAATTAAATCTTGAATAAATAACTTCAGAAGATATATTAAAAAAATTATTCTCAAATTTAAAATGAAGTGCATAGGTGTAAAATCTTTTACTTGAACTTCCTCCAAAGGCAGAAGAATCATTTTCGGTATAGATCGACCCTCCTGTTTCATAAATATTTTCCTCTTTTAAATACTTTAAAGAGGATTTAAAAGATAATCCCTTATCATGGTTACCATCCGCTCCCTTGTTGGTTTCAGAAAAACCATTTCCAACGCTAAATTGATTTATCCAATTATATTTCTGAAAAAGTTTGGATGTATCTTTAACAGAAACGCCAGTTGAATACTTCGAAAAAACTCTCGTATACTTGTTCCCTGATAAAGGTATAAATGCTCGGTAGGGAAGTGGTACTTCAATTGGTAAATATGTGATCGTAAAATCATGGGTTTCGTTTAAAAGTCCAAATGGTGTTAGAACCTTTCCAAAGCTAACAGACGTATTAGATTTAAAATTATATTCAAAAAATCCTCTTGAAACTTTTATAGATCCCTTGGTTTCTTCTGGTGAAATGTCTGCACCATCTTCAAATTCTAAATCAACAACAAATCTTGCGTTGTCCTGGAGACTAAAGTCATCTATTAAGTTAATTCTCGTCAAGCGAAACCCTTCTGCCAACATGGGATCATTGCTCGATTTAAAATCAAGTTGTGAATAACCGTAAAGTTTATGAGAAAAATCCTGAGATCTGGCATTATTAAAAATAAGCAAAAGGGTACCGAGAATATAGGTAGCGCATTTCATTGAATTCCCTCTCAAATAAATGTTTATAATATTTGATACGCAATTCATTATTTTATCAAGAATAGAAATTAATGAGGGCCTTTTTTAAATTTACAAAAAGGTCTAGTTTTTTGTTTAGAAAAATAAGTCCAACAAGAAGGGCTATTTTGAGATAGCCCAACTTGTCTATGCTTTCTTATCTGTTTTCCAATTATTCTCTATTTTCAACAAGACTGTATTTCAAAGAAAGGTACATGGAATAAATTCCTCCGAGGAGAAAGACCCCTCCCATATAACCCAAAAATGCAAAGGCTTCTTTCGCCTCATTGCGCCCCATCTCCGGGCCATATATTCCGGCAAATAACCATACAAAGGGATAAAGAGTTCCACCAATAGCAATCATAAATGAAGCAATATTAACCGATTGCTTGGGTGCCTTTAACCTAGAAAGAAAAAGAAGTATTCCCATCATCATGGCGCCGATTCCTGTCGCATGAAAATGAAATCGTTGAAAATAACGCCAGTTTTTTTCAGTCTCTGTTTTTATTTTTGCTGCTTTCTCTGTAGGATCTACTATCTTTTGGATCTTCACGTTCTTATCAAGACCAGTAGTGATGTGGCTCAGGAACATGTCCTCTTGAACTGCAAAAAGTATGGATATAAAAACTCCACCCACAATACTTAAAAGCGCTAGAAAAAATGGTATCCTTTTGATCATAGATATAACTCCCGGTAAAATGCACTCAGAAAACTTTCTTCTAGTTAAATAGTTAATCTTAAAAATAAATAAATCTACAAAAATCAGGTATAGAAACAATGATCGGCGCGTTAATTGCTTGGAAACTTTTTAGGTGTTTAATGTTGTTCGGGAAATTTAATGCAAACAGCCTCGTTCAGCCCTTTGTGCCACTCAAGCGATGAATATAGCCTGGCCAGCTACCATCATACAAGATTGATCAAATTTTAACTTGCCGTCAGCCATCTAGGCCATAGCCCTTGCTTGCACTCTACTTCATCCATGATAGCGTCCAAGCAACAGGAGATGAGCCGATGAGCAATTTTCAAAATTTAAATAAATTGATTATGAGTTCTGGGATTGACGATTTTTTAATTGATAAGGATTCCAATGTGGCCGTAATGAATGCTGAGCTTAAAATTTCCATTAAAGCCAACTTAGACTTTCTCAACAAACACCACGAGGAGTTGTTGTAACTGAGTATTCAAGCAAATCAAGCTATATCGGACTTAGCCTCAGATATGATGATAAATATTTTTTTGAAGTTGAACAAGAAAGTTTTTGAAAGAAAATAAAATTGCAATTTTCACTGGGCATTGGCTTCACGATTGATTTTTAAAATTATCTAAAAAATATTTTAAATAATTTTACTACAAATAAGCAGATCGTCTTTCTTTGACAACCAATGGCGTATATTTATTTTTTACAACCTGATTACCCAACCCTAGTAACTTATAAACATCACCGATTCCTGGGCGAACATAGTCATTTTCTTTATTATAATCAGTCGCAAAATAAACATAATCAAATTTATCTACCGTTTTTTTATCAAATTCTTTTTCTAGCTTTGATCGTGCATCTTTGTGCATTACCGGTGCCGTTACAATTATTTTTTGAGGACTAATTCTATCAATAACTTCTTTAATATTAGTCTTAACTACACATGATCCAGAGATGAGTGATTTTACTATTACCATTTTCCCTTTGGAATTCTTTGGAGGGGAATAGGGTTCAACATATTTTCTAATTACTGGTGAAATACTCCATAATTTATTTTTTGTCTTTTCCCGACTATTCCAAAAACATGCAAGGTTAAATGCTTTATTATTAATATTAAAGCTTTCCATAATGCCTTTAGCTAGAAAATCAGCATCTTCCACTGTACAGACCAAATAGAAATATTTAGTTTTAGGATTTTGAGAAACAATTTCATTCCCCAGCTCTAAGCCTAGTTGAAACATAGAAAAACGATATTCAGGCGTTTTCGCATCGTCATTCAATGATTTCATCAGCGATCTAATTTTGGGATTTACAAGTTTCGAATAAATTCTTTTAAATTTCATCATCACAACAGCTCCTCAAAATCATTGATGGTTTTGGGATTTTTTTTAATTATTTTATCTAAAAATTTATCGAGCTTTTTTGCTATCAGGACTAGCTTGAAAAAAACCATCGCTCGTTGCGCCTTTGAGTATAAATTCATATTCAAAAATTCCTCTATCTGTATAAACTGCAAGATTTGGAATCTTATTTAGTATCGCCCTGGCCTTTTTCCACTTGCTCGTTGATATCCACTCTGTTCTTACGGGAACTGATTCTCTGTTAGAAATTTCAAGTAATTTTTTTATGCCTGTAAATTTCTGACAGCTTAAATTGATCCACTCTGATTGAATATTTTTTGCGAGAGTATCGAGGTCCATTGTTGATGGATTTCTCTTTGCAGAAATTTCTTTCATCCAAACAGAAAATCCTACAAAATTATCCACCATATCCTGACAATTTATAGGTTCAGGAAATAATTTAATAAATGTCTTTTTTGAAGTATTCGATGGCATATTGCTAAGCTTATTAAATACTTTTGCATTACTTACAACTAAAACTAATGAAAAATTTGCTTTCGCATGACTAGCCAATTTATCTTGATCTTCAAAATCTGCTAGTAATTCCTTATTCCAAGAAAGATCTTTTGTATTTTTAAGTTGGTAATAATCTAATTTATTTTTAGATTTTTTGATTACTAAGTCATCGACAAAACTGTACTGAGCTTGATCTAAAATTTCCGCATCTTTCAAAGTACCTTTAAAAATTTCTGCTGAGCTTTTAGCTATTTTATATAAAGAAAAATAGTCTTCATATCTTTGGCCTTTTTTTTGGCTAGCTCCACCTTGATGTTTTTTTATTAACCTCGGAAGCTTTGCCGCCAAACCAGAAACATTAACACTTTGAACATTAAACATTAAGAGTTCCCTACAGTCTTAGCTTGAAAAATAGATCTTAAAATAAGAAAATTAAATTGCGAAAACTAGAACTTAATTACCTACAATCCATCCCTGAATATCTTTCATTGCAAATTCACGTTCTGTCTTTTTTTCTAAGTCGAATGCTTTCAGCAACCATTGCAACTCTGGATGCCACTCGGTCGAACCAAATCTTATAGAAATAGGTTCAACCAATCGCCAGCTAATTTCGCCTTTATAATTTGTATATTTAAACTTAACACTTTTTATTTCACAAACTGTAGAATATCGAAGCTCTTGATGATTTTGCATAAAAGTACTCCAAAAAAGGAAACTTGTTAAATAAATACCATTAACACAACTAACTGCACAGGCCAACGCTCAGCGCATTTTGCAAATAATCATATTTAATAAGAAAATTCAATTAAATTAATCAATTAACGATTGCGTACACTACGACAAACAAACAGAACATGAAAATGCATTATTTTTCCGCTAGAAAAATTCAAAAAACTCCATAATGTCGGTGATTTATCCAGGCTTTAAAATGGCGCAAACGGC
>JAQTTZ010000137.1 GCA_028710485.1 Bacteriovorax sp.
GACGTTTTCATGCGCAAAGCCTTCGCCATTCTTTCCAGATCTTTGTCTTCTATGCGTGGTCCCAAAGCTTTACAGCACCGGGCGCATTCCAAACAAGCAATGGCATCGGAGTATTTGGCGTGCAAAGCATGAACAACCAAATCCAGACCTTCCACCTTTTTTTTATTCTGAGTATAAAAACGTTTCCATTTAGGGGTTGACTTTGCTGCCAATAAGTGCAAAGATTTATAATCCGATGGTTTTATCATTTTTAATTATTTAACTTTCAACTTCATTCCAACCTTCAGCATCGTATTTCCAAGATTGTTTAATTCCTGAATTTGTTTTACCGTAGTGCCATGCTGCCTGGCAAGCGCATACAAGGTGTCGCCTTTCTTTACGGTGACAGAATGATCTGAGAAATGGATGGTCGTGATTGGAGCGTTTGTCGTACTTTGCACAGTCCTGGTTTTGGTCACAGGGGAATATGCAATAAAAGGAATTTTGACTGCCCCGGTGCTGAAATCGAAGAAATCTTCCGGATTGTGAGCCACACTGTTGAACCTGACCTCAAAGTGCAGATGATCTGTCGTTGCACGACCGGTACGTCCTCCCAGACCTACCACGGCACCGGCAACCACCGTGTCTCCAACCTGCACCAGGCATTTGCTTAAATGCGAATAGTAAGTCTCGATGTTATTGCTGTGTTTCAGAATGACCAGATTTCCATAGCCGGAGTAGGAGCATGCTTTTGTAACTTTTCCACAATACGCCGCCCTGACAGTATCGCCTTTTTGCAGTTTGATGTCTGCACCCGTATGTTTGTGATTTCCTCTGTAGCCGAAAGGGCTGATCACTTTTCCTTTGATGGGAGAGACCTGTTCGAAAGCTGATACGCAAACGGAAGTTGTGTCCTTTTGGTCTTTTGGCTTTTGAAGCTGTGCCCTGTTCGTTGCTTCCTTGATGGCATTACAGCTGCTGAGTAAAATGCAAAACAATAATGACAGATTCAGCAATCCATGTTTCGTTGCGATGCTAGCAAAGCAATATCTCTTTTTAAATGGGTGTTTTTCAGGATACAAAAGCCTCATGTCGGATAAAATATATTTTTTCGTATGATTTGTCTGTCACAAATATAAATAAAATGGATTAAAAGACGGGTACTTTTATTTCCCTTTTAAAGGTTTTTATAGGTAACAGAAAATGCAAGACCAACCATTTGATTGTTATTCTTGCGAGGAATCCCATCCTTTCAACGTGAGATGCAACAGAGCAAACCTACCAACGGGGCATTGGAATGATGCCCTGGCTTTTACAATATTTCCAAAAGCTGTTTCCAGTTGTCGACTCTCTGATAGTCGCTTTTTGAGATATAAAAATTGTGCGGTTGAGTAAATATGATCTTTTTCCCCGAAAAAAAGTCCAGGTTTTTGGGGTGGTCATCAATCATAATATCACCTTTAATCGAGTCTTTCACACCACAAAAAACCATTTGTTTCCATGAAATAAAAGGGTAGAATTCTTTTAGCCATTCATATTTCTCTATCATGCTTTGGGGATATTCGGTTGCGGATGATACCACCAGCACTTTGTATTTTTCATTTAAATATTGCAATCCTTCTATGCTGCCTGGCATTGTCGGGGCTTTTCTGAAAAAGTCTTTGGATCTGACATGTTTGAGATAATTGACAAAAGCCTCTGCTTCTGTTTTGCCATTGAGCGATTCCATGGTCTGTTGAATACCGGTTTCACTAAATTCAAGAGAAAGAATGCGGGAATAAACGTCGGCTAAAACGCCATCCATATCGACTAAAAGCTGTTGAGTCATATTAAATCTGAATGCTTATTTATTATTTATTTTTTCAGCAACGGAAACACTTACCATTGGGTCAGGAGAGTTTATCGGATAATGCTTCTTTTCATATTCATCCACCAACAATGCAAGCACATCAGCTTCATCACTTTCGGATGTCCCTATTTTTGCATCAAACAATTCTGCTAGCCGATCCAATGCTTGTAGATAATCCTCTTCTGTTTTTAATAATTTGATTTCCATCGCCTTGCGTTTAAATTAATAGTGATTTAGTTCATTTTTCAGAAAACACTATTTCTATTCCGTTTTTATCAACTTCCGATAAGTCATTCTAATAAACCAATTTACAATAATAAATCCAATTCCAACTACCAACCGATATTCTTTGAGCGGATTGTTTGGAACTAAGTCAGTCAATGCGATAATCAAAATGATTAAACTCGCGATCCAAATTAAAGCTAAAATTATTAGGGGAATTCTTATTATGGCAATCTTTTTCATGATTTTATTTTGTGAAAATATGAGGTAATGAGACAGGCCACAGCGCGCCCGTATTTTGACGGACGTGCTGTGGTGAATATTTTGGGCAAACTTATACGTGCCTGGGGATAAAAAATAAGAATGCTGGTATTGCAATTAACAAAATTAAAGCATAAATCGACAAAATTACAATCGTTAATACCCCCATGAATTTAAATACCTTTTTGAGATTCAAAAAACCATTGGTCAAGGACATTTCATCTTCTGATTGCAGTCCCTGCTTGATCATTGTTGCAAATCTGTATAAGTAACTGTTTGGGAAATAATAAACCACCGCCATTACAATATAAATTAAGCCCATTCCCCCTATGGGAGCACCTTGGTAAAAATTATCAAAGACTGAAAGTCCTATCAACATTAAAAAGCCAAGTACTGCCAAAATGCCAAGACCAACAAATCCTGCGATAGCCATAAACTTGCTCCATTTTGAAGTTTCCAACAAGTATTCTTTGATTTCAGAAGTCAATTCAATTGAATTTTCATTAAGTTCGATGTTTTCCATTTCTTTTGATTTTTAGTGTTTAAGATTGTGTTTTGTGAATTATTTTTTGTGGGACATGAACGCTTTTCAAACTTGAGTTGTGGTGCTTTTTGTCCCATGTTGTTCCATAATTGAGTTGACAGTGTTATGCGGCGTTTATTTCCATGTTTTTTTTCCGGCAGTCATCTTTTTGAGGGTTTCTTCAAATTCTTTCGTGTCTGATTTCTTACTTCTAGCCAAATTTACTGCTTCCGTTTCTCGAGCAATAGCATTTTCTTTCTGCCCAAGTTTATAAAGCAAATTTGCGTAGGTGTCTATAAACATCTGATTGTCAGGATAAATATCTAGTGAGCGTTTTGACCATCTTAAAGCATTTTCAAGAGACTTTACGTCCGTTACTTTTTCGAAGAAAGTCCAGGCAACACTGTTTAACGCTAGACTATATTTATCGCGATTAGCATGTGTCATATAACCTCTGAGTTGTGCCAGGTAGGTAGAATCTACTTTTCCAGCCAACCCTCTACGTTGTTTAATTTCAAATAACATCAGTGCATTCTTATCCATTTTAATAATTGAGTCGGAAGAAACAGCCATCAACGAATTGTCGCAATAAAGGGTTGCATTGCTGATATATTTATTCAAATCGTTTGTTTTTATGTAATAAATCATATAAAACTCTTCCTTTGGTCTCGATTGGGGTGTTTTAGGCATTAAGTCATTTGCCTCCACCACTTGTTGCAATAGATGTTCGTTCTTGT
This sequence comes from Bacteriovorax sp., assembly GCA_028710485.1. GTDB lineage: Bacteria > Bdellovibrionota > Bacteriovoracia > Bacteriovoracales > Bacteriovoracaceae > Bacteriovorax. The sequence goes on from JAQTTZ010000137.1 coordinate 3,572, forward strand.
TTTTATACGCTTCGCGAAATGAATTATTTATAGCTTGGCTCATAAACATATTAATATAGATCCCTATTTTGGGAAAAAATAAAATGCCATTTTCCTGTAAATTTCTATATGCCAATGAATTGATTCCTATGTTGCGGCTTTCTTTTTGATAAAGTTCTATGATTTTATCTGAAGCACGCTGATCGCTGGGTAGTAATGCTAAATATTCGTCAAATAGTTCGGCATTTGATTTGCCAACCGTTAAACGCTTATTCATATAATCCAACAAGAATGCCGGATCATTTTTCTTCTCAGCATATTCTTTTTCCCACACAGAAAGAGGTTTAGGATCATTCATATCAGCTATGGCCCTTTTTGACACAGCAATAAATTTTTCAGCATTCATAGAGCCTCCAGACCTTGAAAATAGCAGCCCATCCGCTTTGACAAACAGATATGTCGGATAAGACATCACTTCGTACTTTTTGGCAACTTTGATACCTTCGCCTTTTTCGGCATCAATCTGGTAACAAATGAAGTTGGCATTAAACTCTTTTCCTACTTCTGCAAGTGGAAAAATATCTTTGCTCATCTTTTTGCAAGGACCACACCAAGAGGTATAAACGTCAACGAAAATAGGTTTGTTGGTTTGTTTTGCTTTTTCAAGCACCTCTTTCCAAGTGCCGCGTTCAAACTCTATTCCTTGCGAAAATCCAAGTATTGAAATAAATAATGCGGAAAGAAGAAGCAACTGTTTTTTCATAAATTATTATTTGTGGTCAGGTTAAATGGTTGTTTTTGAAGAATAGATTATTACAAATGGGATACTTAGTTTTATTTTACTAAAACTAAGTATGATGTTAGGCGACACATTTATTATTCTACTTTGATCTGTTTTTCAAAAATATCTTTATAAACTTTAAAAGCCTCGTCATAAATATCCTCACAGGCATCTAACATAACAGCGTAATAAATCTTGTTTTTGAATCTATCTAAAACATTTTCAGCCCGATAATACTGTATCTTCTCTGTTTTACTTTGAGGCAATCTCAAAGGCTGCTCCAATATGAGTCCTGTGAATTCAGGCTTATCACGCTCAAATCCTATTAGATTTAAATGAGCTCCGCCAATCTCTTTATACATCTCTTTATTCTGAAAATCAAAAGAAAGCTGACTTGAGTATTTTGTAGCAATTTTTGCAACTTTTTTTTCTGGATATTTAGAAATTAATGGATCAATGAAGTCTTCAAATTTCTCATTGGGTTGAGCTACCTTAATAATTATAGCTATCGTATATGTAATTGTCCGACCTTTTTTGTTCTTTATACCTGGAGGTACAATAGTAATAAAGCCACGGTTATTTTTATAATCATACAAACCAACATTCTGAAAAACCTGACCAAATATCCTTAATCGTATAAGACGAATCAATTTTTACTGGCTGAATCCTACTGCGAATTACCTGACCTAATTGCGATTCAAAATTTCCAGGCTTCTGCTTATTACACTTTGAATAAGCATCAAAACAACCTTTTAGCTCTTTAACCAGAGTTTCTTTATTAATCGTATAATTCCAATCTGGAGTCCAATGATTTATCAATATCTCATTATCTTTTATAAAGATAAATTTGTCATAATTTCTTTCGGATTCTGGTATAGAATCGATGTTAATGTAGTTGATATTGCCAGAAGCCGAATATGTAACGATGAAGAAAATGAATAAAATACTCTTTCTCATAATTTTGAAATTGCTTTATCTAATCTATATGATCAAGAACTATTGTATCAATAGTATCTTTGGAATACCAGAAATTTATATATCCAGCATCGAAGTTTTTAGCTACATCAATACATATCCGCTTATCACCAGATTTGCTTATTATTGTCTCAGGTAAACCTATTCCATTCACTAAATCCGCTAACAACTTTGATAAGACAGTTATGCTTATTCCAGGCTGTATTAAATTATTTATATAGAACTTGCTATTTGGATTTCTTAATTCGAATCTTGTAAATCTTCCATCTTCAAGAGTAAATGAATCATTTTGATATTCAAAGTATATACAATGCATGCCCTCAATCAAGGTATCAATTATATTGCTTGGATTACCTAATGCTTTGATCATATCCTTTTTTGAATATTTCCCCAAAACTTTAAGGCCATTAACCGTAATTGGTGAAATGGCCCAACCTTCAGCATCTCTAGGATTATCAGCATTTGAACAAACGCATATCTGACTTAAAAATAATAGCAGAATTAATAATTTTTTCATAATTTAAAATCAAATGGATTGAGGCTCATATAATGTGCCATATCGGGTGGCTAGGCCGCGGCCGCCTGTGGCGGCTGTGGCTTAGGCGGTGTTAGCAACAGGACATATTTAAAATTCATAAGGTAGGATAAAATTGTCTAGTTTTTTTGGTTCACAAATCACATCACATTCTTCACTATTAACAATCTGATAAATAAGAGTAGGACTCGCATTTGGATCCTGATAATAAACTTTTGTATGTCTGCCTTTCAATCTATCAAACAATTCCTTATCAATTTCCTTATTAAAATTTGGAAAGGAATACCCAATTATAATTACAATGTCTGTTTCTGAGAAAATCCTAAAAGCTTCGTTTCTAGAAGCTTCTGCTAGATAGTTATTTTCCCATGCATAATTTATGTGATTTGTAATATCAATTGTTCCTTGTGATAATGAGGTTGATGTGAATGAGATACTATCCAATATCTCATTGATTTCCATAGAATTGGTCCTATCAAGTATATGATAATCACCTCTATCTGTTTTATAAAATCCGTGATATCCATTTAAATGACAAATCTCTAAATTTGGTGTTGATTTATCACTAATTCTGAATCTTAGGTCTTGCGAAATGTAATCCCAACTCAATTCTTCTCGGCAAAACGACTTAAATGCATATTCGAGCTGTAAATCATAATTCCATGTCACAAATCTAACGTTGTCATTTAGTTTGCAACTTATATGATCTTTTTGTTCAATGATAGATGCCATCAGCGAGATGTAGCGACGATCAATGTCATCAAAACTTTTAGAATTGCAACTTTTTAGTTTCTTATTATTCGTCAACTGCCAAATTGTAAAAAAAAGACTTACTGACAATTTTAACCTTGACAACTCACGATAGGAATTGTTTAGGCTTAACTTCTTTGCATAGGTGTCAATGGTACCAAACTTCAATGACATGTTGCCAAAAAATCCAATATCCCACATCACACGCTTCTTCTCATCTAGATCTTTTGGCTTTTCTTCAAACTCAAGATCAGGGTTGTCAAAATAAATTCTTGCCAACTCTATCATTTTCTCTCCTTGTTCTTTTAAAATTGGGCAAGCGTTCCGACTAGCCCCTGCACCCAATAAGAATGTAATTTTTTTTTGATTAATCATAAATAGTTGAATAATGCTTTTCTTGTCTTGTTGCTAACATCTCAATAGCAGCAATGTCCTTCTTTCTTGCAATCTTCAATCTCAGCCCAACGTTAAATAAATATTTAAACTCCAAAGTTATATAAATATTTATTTTATTGTCAAAAAATAACATTATTGTTTATAAAATACAAAATATAGAAATCCTCCAGGTTTATTAATGAAATTAGGTGTTCCACGAAACACAGTCTTTTGTGCCGGGTTGTTGCAGGAGTTTTGGAAAAAATGTGTGAAGAAAATATGGTCAAGGAGGCGTTAAGAATATTCTCCGACTATTTCTAAATGCCGTTTATAAATGGGTGCTTTTCTCTGCTTGTTGCTAACGGGAAGTCTATTTTATCACAATTATTCACCTATCAATAAAATAATTTAAGATTTATTTATTGATTTCATGTTGTTGTAGTGAGCATACATTCTTTTGCTTTACATCACTCAACCAATTATTCATACCTGAATTGATAATTGAACCATGATAAAAGCTTTCTACTTGGTAGAATAACTTTTGGAAATCATTATCAAGCTTATTCTTGTATCCAGATAAGTCATCGTAGACTGCTTGAGAGATAACGATTTCGTTAATAGCGTTCTTGCAAGCCTTTGAACATAAATGACTTGCATCGTTTATGACGCTACCCATATAAACTACATCGTTAATCCTGCTTTCCACATTGCCAGCAAGCATCATTAGAGCATCACCTTTATCAATTCCAATGCCAACTTTTATTGGATCAATACCTTTTTGAGACAATTTATAGTTTAGTGTGCGAATTAATGAATTTGCAGAATATGCAGCATAAAAGACGTGGAGAACATCTTCTTTTTTTATGGAATCATATATAGCCCAAACACTATTCCCGACAATATTAACATCGATACAATTATTGGAACTCTGAAGCAGAGCGACAACTTCAGAAATATATGCTCTAAATATTTTTGCTAGTGTTTGTTTTTGATATCTTTCAGAAAGTTTGGAAGAATCCATGATATCTAAAAATATTGAATAACAATTTAAATAATATCCGTTAGTGTAAGAAAGTGTATCACTATTGGGGATTTCACTCACCTGATTAAAATTCGATGAGGAATCAATTATTTCCTGAATTCTATCGAAACTGTCGATAAAGTTGTATGTTTTATTGGTTGTCACTTTCATTTTTGGCTATTTATGGACACGCTGTGGAAGTTTTTCTATATAATCAACTAGTATATCCCATTTTCCCATTTTTCCAAAACACCACAGTAACAAACCAATCTTCTCATCTTTCATTTTTTCCTTTAAAATCTCACGTGCATCTTTGTTTGAGATAGTCTTGTTAATTTTGACAAGGACATATGCATATGATATTGGGTCTATTTTTTTTAGTATACCAATTGCATGAGGCCTTTCTTTTGAAAGATTAATGAACAATCTCGATATCTGATAAGACTCAGCGTATGGGATTAAATCCATATGATTATTATAAAGAAACTCAGCAGGAAAATAGTTAATGATCAAATCTAAACATTTATTATCGTGAAATTTTATCCAAACCTGTTCAATTTGTTCTTGATATTTACTATTCCAATTCTTATTCAATTTCTTATATCCTCTATCACGATTACGGTATGATTTCGAAGTTAGAAATT
>JAQTTZ010000029.1 GCA_028710485.1 Bacteriovorax sp.
TTTTGCCATTGTCATTGTAATCGCTGCTGTCAATGTCGTCTTACCATGATCTACGTGACCGATAGTTCCGATATTAACGTGCGGTTTACTACGATCGAATTTTTCCTTAGCCATTGGGTCACTCCTTCTTAACTATTCTTTTTTAAAACAAGAATTAATTTTTTTCTTATGGGCTTATAACATGCTCTAAATTTAGTCAACAGTATGCCCGTGAAGGCATTCGCTGACAAGGGGAAAAAATGGAGCTCCAGATGGGAATTGAACCCATGACCTCTCCCTTACCAAGGGAGTGCTCTACCACTGAGCCACTAGAGCAAATACCCTTTCATGAAAACAAAAATAATCGATGCCTTAGACTGTGTAAAGCAAAGATTATTTATCGCATGTAAAGTATTTCTAGGTAGAGAATGGAGCGGGCGACAAGATTCGAACTTGCGACATCCACCTTGGAAGGGTGGCGCTCTACCAACTGAGCTACGCCCGCATAGAAACAAGAGAAATGGTGGAGAGAGAAGGATTCGAACCTTCGAAGGATTACTCCGACAGATTTACAGTCTGTTGCCATTGGCCACTCGGCAACCTCTCCTAAAATCCAGCTCACAACTAAAGACAATGGAGCTGACTATAGGAATCGAACCTACGACCGTCGGTTTACAAAACCGATGCTCTACCAACTGAGCTAAGTCAGCCTACAGTATCAAACCGCTATGCTAGGGCTAATTTATAATCTGAACTCTTTTCAAATGCAATATTTTTTTTATCTTTTTTCAAATTAAACTGAACCAAAAATTTTTTCCATCGCAATTGCAGCGGCAACTGAAACGTTTAAAGATTTAATTTTCCCTGCTGGCTTAAAGGCAATTGTGGTTTCTACAACCCTGCTAACCGCGTGTGACATGCCAACATCTTCTGCGCCTAAAACTAAACAAACGGGCTTGGTTTTTGGAATCTCTTCAAGTGTTCCGGATGCGTGTTCTGATAAACCGATGCAAATTGCGCCGAGTTCTTTAATTTTAGTAATCGTTTTCGGTAGCGCTGAACACTTTACGATTTTTACATGCTCTGTTGCTCCTGAAGCAATTCGTGAAAATCCAGGACCAAGTCCAAAGTTTCCTTTTGCAGAAATAAGAATTACATCTACACCGTAGAAGGCTGCAGTTCGCATTATAGCAGCACCATTGTGAGCATCTGTTACTTGATCAAGAGCTAAAATCTTAATTGGTATTCTACTTTCGAGTTGATTGTAGATCCAAGTAGGCTCGTAAATAATGATTGGACTTACAAGCATAAAAACTTGAGATGGAACTCTTTGGAATTCGTAATCGAGTTCACGATAAATCATCTTGGCTTCTTCTTGAAGAGCGTGTCCCTCAAGGATACGGACTTTATTCATTGGAATTTCAGAATTTTTTAGTCCTCCACGCTTTTTTAAATCATCTAGACCTTCTTCAGTAGCTACGATTTCAAAAATCGCACGTTCAGGATTTTTCAATGCCTCAGCTATACTGTGAATTCCGATAATCATGTCGTGGTCCATATAAATCCTATTTAAGAAGATTTTTTAGTGTTGAAACTAATTCGTCTTTTTTTACTTTTGTAACTATAGCTGTTTTTCTATCGATGACTTCTAACTCGCCAGAAGCACCAAAATCTCTTTCTCCTAGAACAACTCTATATGGCAACCCTAATAGATCTGAGTCTTTAAATTTGTTTCCAGGGCCAACATTTCTATCGTCGTATACAACTTCAAGGCCTGCGTCCATCATTTCAATGTAGAGATCGTCTGCGATCTTTACAAACTCTTCTGCTTTGACAATTGTGGCGAAATATATCTGATAGGGCGCAATTGATTTAGGCCAAATTATTCCATTTGCATCGTGGTTTTGTTCGATAGCAGCTGCAACTACTCTTGTGACTCCTATTCCGTAACAACCCATTAATGGAGTGACTAATTTTCCATTATGATCAAGAATTCCAGCTCTCATATCTTTGGTATATTTATCTCCTAACTGGAAAACATGACCGACTTCAATTCCACGTTTTTCAACGACAGTATGTTTTCCATCTAATGTCAGGTCTCCAGCTCGGGCTAAACGAAGATCAGCTACCGCTATATCTTTGGCATCTCTTTTGGGATTAAATCCTTCAGCATGGGTGTCTTTTTTATTGGCGCCAACGATGTAACTGGCATCGAGATTTATACTCTTATCGAAAACGATTTTAAGATCGCTTGAAACTCCAACTGGGCCAATAAAACCTTTCCATAATTTTGCTGCTTTCATCTGTTCGTCTGTTGCTGCAATTAGATGGTCGCACTTCAAATATGCCTGGAGTTTAATTTCGTTAAGAGAATCATCCCCTAAAAGTAGAGCTAAGATTAATTTTGATTCTGTACCTGTTGTGGCTACATAGATGAGAGATTTTAAGCTGTGGTGATGTGGTTTATTAAAAAAGGAGCATACATCTTCAATTGTTGTTTTGTTTGGTGTTGTTACTTCTGTTAAGCCGGTAAGGTTCAAATCATATTCTGTTTTAGGTCTTAGTGTCTGAGCTTTTTCAGCGTTAGCTGCATATTGAGCTTCTTGAGAATAGATAATTAAATCTTCGCCTGCATCGGCTACAACTTGAAACTCGTGTGTTTTTGAATCGGCAGCAGCCATAGCCCCCGGGTCGGCTTCAACTGGAATAAATTCCAATCCTAATCGCGTGAAGATTGCAGTGTAGGCATCGTACATTTCCTGGTAACCTGCATCTAGGCTGGCCTTGTCCATATGAAATGTGTACGCATCTTTCATGGTGAATTCGCGACCTCTCATTAATCCAAAGCGTGGTCTAATTTCATCGCGAAATTTAGTATTTATTTGATAAAAACCAACTGGTAATTGCTTGTAAGATTTTACGGTCTTTCTAAAAATATCAGTGACGGCTTCTTCGTTCGTAGGAGAAATACAAAGATCTGCGTCTTTTTTATCCTTAAAGCGCAACATAAGTCCGCCCATTTTATCCCAACGACCTGTCTCTTGCCATAACTCACCTGGAGTCACAACAGTCATCGTAATTTCATTACAGCCGATTTTATCCAATTCTTCGCGAATGATTTTTTCAACCTTTCGGATTGAGCGCAATCCCATCGGAAGATAATTATAAAGTCCTGAACCTGATTTATGAATCAAACCTGTTCTGAGCATAAGTTGGTGAGATGGGATTTCCGCATCAGCTGGAACTTCTTTGTATGTTTGCCAAAAACCTTTAGTGAGTCTCATGAGATTCGCCTTTGAATAAATTTAATTGAAATGATGATACTACAAATTTTCGACTAATGGAATGATGGTGCCAGCGCTCTCGGGAGCGCAAACGCTTCAGCCGTTTCGCGCTCAAGAGAAGCAGCCGAAACAATTTCAAAAGCTGAAGGAGTCGCGAGAAGCTTGCGACAGAGGAGGTTATGGAGATTGTGGCCTGATTTATGGGTCGTAATTTTTCCAGCAATCTCGAAGCCAAGAAGTGAAATATCCCCAACTGTATCCAGGATTTTATGGCGAACGAATTCGTCAATAAAGCGCAGGCCTTCAGGGTTAACAACTTTATAATCGTCGAGAACGATAGCGTTATCAAGAGACCCGCCTTTAATAAGGCCTTTTCTTTTTAATGCATCTACATCTTTAAGAAGACCAAAGGTTCTCGCTCTTCCAATTTCATTGATATAATTTTCACATGAAAATTCAAAAACTTTATTTTGAGTTTTAATTGTTGGATGTGCAAATACAATAGTTGAATCAATGATCAATTTTGATGCTGGTTCAATTTCCGCCCATTTATCATCAACTTCAACACGTACTTTCTCGAGAACGATGAGGAATTTTTTTGATTTATTAAGAGTAACAATTCCTGTTTCCTTTAATAAAAAAACGAAAGATGCACCTGAGCCATCCATAATTGGAACTTCAGGACCATTTATTTCACAAAAAACATTATCAATACCAAACCCATAAAAAGCTGAGAGGAGATGTTCAACGGTATGAACAGCGTTTGCGCCTGTACCGATTGTTGTATTATTTTCTGTAGCCCCAACTGTTTCTGCATTTGCTTTTAAAACTGGAGCGTTTGGGATGTCTACCCGCTTAAACTGGACGCCAAAATCAGCTTCTGCTGGATGTAGTGTAAGAGTAACCTTCTTTCCTGAATGGATACCAATTCCAGTAACTGAAATTTTTTTAGCAATAGTCCGTTGATTAAGCATGTAGCTGATATACCTTACAGTTTATTATTAAATACCTGGGTGTGTTAACAATTTACAGATTGCGTAATTTATTGGCAACCAATTTCATTATAATTCCAAAAGACCCTGGGCCCAAGACAATTCCGCTCGATACATTTTGCCCGACCGGCTTCATACAATACTAACCCGTAATAAGAGTCTCAGGTGGATTTATATAACAAAGGTGTAAAATATCTTTAGTTCATGGATATAATCATTGAACTATCACCAACATGCCGAGGGTTTTGTTTATGAGTATTTGGCTGCGTCCTGTCGATTTAGAGTCTCTCAATAAATTTAGTGCTGCTACATTGGTAGCCCACCTTGGTATTATTATCACAAACTCGGGTGGAGACTACTTAGAAGGGACTATGCCGGTTGATGACCGAACTGTTCAGCCCTATCGACTACTTCATGGTGGAGCTTCGTGCGTGCTCGCAGAGAGTCTTGGAAGTATTGCCGCCAACTTATGTATTGATACAAAAGAATTTATGGCCGTCGGGCAACATATTGAAGCGACCCATATTAGATCTGCAACAAAAGGTATCGTTACCGGTAAAGCACGTGCCATTCACCTTGGAAGATCTTCGCAAATTTGGAGAATTGAAATTTGTAACGAAGACGGAAAGATGATTTGTGATTCAAAACTAATTATGGCGATTGTAAAAAGAAAATGAGGCTTTTACTTGATCGAATTTTGCAGCAACAAATGATCTCTTGATTTCTGACTGATCTCGCGACCACGAGGAGTTCTAAGGAGAAACCCTTCTTTTAAAAGATAGGGTTCGTATACATCTTCAATCGTCGTGCGGTCTTCAGCCAGAGTGGCACATAACGTTTCGATTCCGACGGGGCCACCTTTATAATAATCTTCAATGACCTGTAATATTTTTCTATCCATGCGGTCTAAACCCAAATTATCAATTTCCATCAGCGAAAGTGATTTTTTAACTGATTCTTCTGAAATTAAAGTTTCACCTTTCACTAAGGAGAAATCACGAACTCTTCTTAAAATACGGTTGGCGATACGAGGAGTTCCTCGAGCACATCTGGCCATTAACTCTAAAGCTGATTTTTCTAGAATAAGTTTAAGTTTTTTAGCATTATTTCCAACAATTTCGACAAGCTCTTGATGATTATAAAAATCAAAATGCAAATGAGCCATAAAGCGGTCTCGAAGAGGGTTAGATAAAAGACCTGAACGTGTAGTTGCGCCAATTAATGTAAATGGAGCAATTTGAATCTGCATTGTCCGAGCAGAAGGACCTTGGCCGATAACAATATCTAAACGGTAATCTTCCATTGCTGAATAAAGTATTTCTTCAACAGAAATATTCATGCGGTGAATTTCATCGATAAACAAAACATCTCGTGGCCCAAGATTAGTGAGAATCGCTGCAAGATCACCCTTTTTTTCAATGGCAGGGCCAGAAATAACATGAAGATCACTACCTATAGATTTTGCAATGATCATTGCGAGAGAAGTTTTTCCCAAACCGGGTGGACCTGAAAGAAGAGCGTGATCCATTGCCGAATTTCTAATTTTTGCAGATTCGACCATTACCTCTACGTTTTGAACAACTTTTTTCTGGCCTACGTATTCACTGAAGTCAGTAGGGCGAAGAAGCACCTCATGCTTCACCTCTTCAGGGTTAGCATCTGTATCTACCATTCGTTCGTGTTCTTTTTTATCGTCGTAATCCATAATTAAATTTCTTTAAGAACTAAATGAATTAGTTGCTCTGGTTTTGTTATTAAATTCGCACCTAAAATTTTTTGGGCGATTGGAATGATTTTGTCTTCCTTGAAGCCCAATTCTTTACAGGCCATTAAAGCATCGTTCAAAATTTCATGTTGATTAATATCCATTGAGATTGAATTTTCAGTATAAGCCACTTCATCAAACATTTCGAGAATGTTAGTCTTAGGTAACAATGAATTGTTTTTTAAAGTTTTTGAAGAGTCACTATACATTTTCACGCGGTCAATCTTACCAGCGAGATCGAGTATTATTTGAGCTGCTCCCTTCGTTCCCAGCCCAGGAACTTTCGTAAGCGTCGCTTTAGCATCAAAATTAACGGCGTTGATGATTTCATTCACGCCAATATTAGCGATAAGCCCATAAGCTGATTTTGGACCTATACCTTTAACTGTTAGAAGCATTTCAAAAAGTTTTTTTGCCCTAAGAGAGTGGAAAGCATAAAGAGTTTCTGAGTCTTCTTTTATAATATGGGCTATAAAAATAGCCGCTTGAGTACCTTCAACTAAAACTTTGTTATAAAAAACCTGGTAACCAATTCCTGAAGATGTTTGAAGTACTGATTCATTTCCATCACTAAAAATAACTTCTCCACACAAAAATCCAATCATAATGTCTTTCCTAAAATTTTTACGGGCTTCTTTTCCATTAAGCTAATTTTCATTGAGCGATTTAAAGCATGGCAAACGGCAATCGCCAAGGCATCTGATTCATCTGCCGTTTTAAAATTTATTTTTCCAAACATCATTCCCAAAGTTTTATCGACTGCTTCTTTCGAGGCGTGACCGTGGCCGGTGACTGATACTTTAACCAAATTTGGGGCGTATTCAAAAATTTTTCCATGATGTGTGTGAGAAAAGGCTGCGATCATAGCCCCACGTGCTTGGGCCAGTTTACTTAAAGCTTCAACACTTTTTACATAAATGAGAGCTTCAACTGAAACTTCATCTGGTTGATATTTTTTTAAAATTTCTTCACAAGATCGATAAATAAGACCCAGTCGGTCGATAAACTCTTCAACGTGATCGTACTTAAGCGCACCAGAAGTTAAGTAAGATATTTTCTTGCCTTGAACTTCTATCAAAGCATAACCTGCTTTGCGCGACCCCGGATCTATTCCTAAAATTATCACTTAGCCCCTTTGTTTTTAAAAAATGTTCCAACATAAAAAACGAGTGAGCCACCAATTAATTGGATCAATTCAAGTTTTCCGTAATCACCTTTAGTTAAACCTGCGAACAAGCAAAGCCCAACGGATGCAAAACCTGTGAGCTGCATTCCAAGTCCAAGATAAAAAAACATAATGTACCCTCTTTTAAAATCGTACTGGAGTTTTTTTTCTTTGTAAAAAGATCTGTATATAAGTTAGTATCCTATGCATGACACAAATACTAAGCTCTGCACCGATTAAAAAGAAAATCATTAAAGAGCTCAAAACAGAGTGCAAGTTCTTGATAGAGAATGGCATTCACCCTTATTTAAAAGTGATCCTGGTTGGAAACAACCCTGCAAGTTTAGTTTATACTGCAAGTAAAAAAAAATTTTGCGAAAAGATTGGAGCTAAGTGCGACATTATTACTCTTGGTGAAAATGCGGATCAAAAAACATTTTTAGAAATTATCACTGGCATAAATCAAGATCCAAATGTTCACGGGTGTATTATTCAGCTGCCACTACCAGCACATCTTTCACACTTAGATGTTGGAAAATTAGTTTCAGAAGAAAAAGATGTCGATGGATTTCACCCTAATAATCTTTATGCAGTTTTAAGCAATCAGATATCTACTGATCATTTTGTTTCTTGCACTCCCAAAGGAATTATAACTCTTTTGATGGAATACAATGTCGAAATTGCCAATAAAAGAGTCGCAATCATAGGTCGAAGTATGATTGTTGGAAAGCCACTGGCTTGTCTTTTCACTAATCACGATGCCACCGTGACTCTTTGCCATTCCAAAACTCCAAATATCAGAGAAATCACTAAGGAATGCGATATTATTGTCTCTGCTGTAGGAATCGCTCATTTGATTGATCAAAGTTTTATTTCAAATAAAAAAAATCAAGTTGTTATTGATGTCGGAATGAACACTGACACTAACGGCCAGCTCTGTGGCGATGTTGATTTCGAAAAAGTTAAAGATCATGTTCTCGCTATCACACCAGTTCCAGGCGGTGTAGGACCAATGACCATCATTTCTCTCGCTCAAAATCTTTTACAAGCTAGCAAAAATAGGCTATCTCTTTAAACTCTTTTTCAGGAGATACTAGTGACAATTCAAAAAACTTCTCTACATGAAGAACATCTTTCATTAAAGGCAAAAATGGCTCCATTTGCAGGCTTTGATATGCCTTTGCAATACACTTCGGTTAAAGAAGAAGTTCAAGCTGTGAGATCCCACGCTGGTGTCTTTGACGTTAGTCATATGGGTGAATTTTTGGTCGAAGGCGCTGACGCTGTTAACTTTGTCGATTTTATTGTTACCAATGATTTTAAAAATGCTGAAAACTTAAAGGCTGTTTATTCGCCTCTTTGTCGAGACAACGGGACCGTTATAGATGATCTCATTGCTTACAAATTAGCTGATGACCGTGTTCTTATCTGTGTGAACGCTTCTAATATCAAAAAAGATTGGGATTGGATTAGTTCTAAAATTTCAAACTTTAAATGCACAATTAAAAATCAATCCGACGACTATTCACTTTTGGCCATCCAAGGGCCGGAAAGCGATAAAATTTTAAAAGAAATTGGCCTGCTAAAAGCGGTGGATTTTCCTTATTATTCAATTCTAGAAACTAACTTTGAAGGCGAAAAACTTATTATCGCTCGAACTGGTTATACAGGCGAAGATGGATTCGAAATTTTTTCGAGTCATAATTTTGCTAAATCATTTTGGAAGAAGTTATTAAGTTTAGGCGTAAAACCATGTGGTCTTGCCGCCCGAGATGTACTTCGCTTAGAAGTTTGTTACCCACTTTATGGTCACGAACTTAATGATGAAGTAACTCCTTTAGATGCAGGCTTGGCCTGGACTGTAAAACTTACAAAAGAAGCATTTATCGGTAAGTCAGCCCTCATTGAATACAAGCCTCGTTACCAATTAGTAAAATTATCTCTTGAGCGCGGAATTCCGCGTGAGGGATATGATGTTCTTGATACTAATCTTAACCTAATTGGTAAAGTTACATCTGGAACGATGTCGGTAGTCACTGGAAAAGGGATTGCAATGGCCCTTATAGAAAAAGACAAGAATCCAAAAGATAAGAAATACATTATCAATATTCGAAATAACAACTACGAAGCTAATTTTCATTCAAAAGCGTTTATTACGGGGGGACACAAGTAATGGCACACAATATTCCAGCTGATTTAAAATACACAAAAGATCATGAGTGGGCTAAGGTTGAAGGAGATAATGTCATTATCGGAATTACCGATTTTGCACAATCTGCTCTTGGTGACATTGTTTTCGTTGAGCTTCCAGAGGTTGGAAAAACTTTAAATGCACACCAATCTTTCGGTGTTGTGGAATCAATTAAATCTGTTAGTGATCTTTATTCACCAATATCTGGAACTGTCGTTGAGGTAAATTCTGGACTACAAGATACTCCAGAACTTTGTAATGCTGAACCTTATGGGGCTGCATGGATGATCAAAGTAAAACTTTCGGATAAACAAGAAGTTAATTCCCTTCTCTCTGCCTCTGACTACCAAAACTTTCTTTCTACTTTATAATTCAATTATTTAAAAAAAATCAACGAAATGCTCGAAAAAAGCATTTCGTCATTTCACTCAAAGCAAGAAAATTAAAAAATATATATGCTTTTTTTGTGCATTATTTTTGATCTTTTTTTATAGTACTGATTGATTTCTTGAAATAAATTTTTGTTTAAAAAAATCTTTACGAAATTTATCAAACACTACATACTCAACTTCACATAAACAATAAAACTTTTCGAGATAGGATTCACACCCATATGATGTCTGATAAACAAGACGCTATTCAGCTTCTCAATACCGCTGTCATTAAGAGCAAAGAAAAAAGAATCAATGCTACTTATGAAGAAAGGCTTGCTAAAATTTGTAACTCACCAGTTATGGATGCACTTTTAGTTGCAGTTGACCATCTTTCTGACGAAGAAAAAATGTCTAAAGATCATGCCGCGGTTCAATTGATTGAAACGATCAGGGAACTAGATTCTATATGGAATGATTATGTCCTTATGGAAGGTATTGGTAAGTTAAAAGAACTTCTCAAGAACAAGATCCACTAACTTTTTACAACAAATCCCCATTGTATTACGGCCCTGCCACCAATAAGCAAACCTTTCGGAGGGTTTGGAAATGGGCCTGCTTTATTAAAGGACTCGATCGCAGCTTGATCGAGTTCTCTTATTCCACTCGTTCCATCAATTTTGATATCTAAAATGTTTCCACGATCATCAAGTGTAACAGTGATTGCTGTAATGAGATTTTCACTCGCTGGAAGACGTCTTCCCGACTTATAAAGATTTTTTGCCTTACTTTGAATAGTGCTGCCCCAGTATTGCTCAAGCTTCTGACGAATGCGGTGATAAAAGCCGTAATACTTAAACTCCGTAGTGTTCAAATTGGTCATATCTCCTAATGGCACATCTTGAACGAAATCGTTATTTTGGGCCAAGCCTGTTGTATCGGCACTGCCACGATCCAAACCAACAGCTGAGGCGTGCTTTGATTCTGATGCCAGTTTGCGGTTCATTTCTACTAGTGCGGCAGCTTGGATTTTTTCTTCATCTTCCACTTTTAAAATATGAATACTTCCCAAATCACTTAATTGGAGTGTTTTTGGAGCTAAATTTTTACTTTTTTCATTATGCGCTACTTTTTTAGGTGCAGTTACAGGCTCTTGAGTTTGAGCGATCGAAGTTTGAGAGCCATTCTTATTTCCAAGACCAGCTTTTTTGAATACCCCATTAGCCGCTGCTATTGTTTGGCGGTCAAAGGCTTGATCGGCTTCACCTGCAAAACGAGATTCTTTAGGGCGTTCTTTTTTGCCATTGAGCTCATTGGCAACAATCTGTTTATTTCTAGAATCCTTTATCTCTTGAAGTTGCTTACGAGTTATAAATTTTACGGAATCGAACTTAACTGATCGAGGAGCATTTGAATTTTTTTGTGATGCTAAATTTTTCGATGATTGTTCCCGTTGAATATTATTGTAAATATATCCAAAGGCAAAAAAGTGCAATGCCAATGAGAATATAAATGCAAACGAATATCGCGCCCGATTCTTTTTAAATAACTTCATTTTTCTTCCTTAAAAAACTCAGATAAAGTTTTCATTAACTCTATCGGCATCTGGGAAGAAAAAGATTAAGCCCAATTGCTCAATGATAAAAAGAGCAATTCAGTATAAAAATCAATTATTGATTTTCAAAATATTCATCATCCCCAAGAGGTCGGGCCTTCGCTGGGCCACCAGTTCCAACTGCTTCTGAAGCTTGTTCACTGACTTCAGCAAAAGATTCTAAAATTGCACCAGGAGCATTAGGCGCTGCTTTTCGTCCAGTTTCCTTATCAACCCATGCTTGAGTAATTCCAGCAGGAATTTCAAAGGGCTGGTCTCCAAATTTCTTAATATTAGCACGCATGTATTCTTTCCAAACAGGCAGGGCAGCTTTTGCTCCTGTTTCACCATGCCCCAAAGTTTTATTATCATCAAACCCGTTCCAAACGGCAGTAACCACGTTTGATGTGAATCCCACAAACCATGCATCTATGAAATCGTTGGTTGTACCCGTTTTCCCTGCAATATTTGGACTTAAATCTCGCGCACTTGCAGCTGTTCCAGATGTCACAACTCCTTTCATTAGATTGGTCATAATATAGGCTAAGCGGGGGTCATAAACTTGTTTATCACCTAATGTTTTTAAGAATGGATTTGTTTGTTCAGCAATAGGTCTGTCTTTTTTCTCACTATCTTTATCTTTGTCACTTTCACCAGGAATTTTCATGTCTTTTTCAACTTCATTGATAATATATTTTTTACCATCACGATCAACGACAGAAAGAATTGCCTTTGGGGTAACAAATTTACCTCCGTTGGGATAAAGCGCATAAGTTGTAACGAGATCTCTTGGGCTAACGCCAAAGGTTCCAAGTGCGATGCTTAGGTTATTATCTAATTTTGCATTAAATCCTATTCGCTCTGCAAATTTTAAAATAGTTCCAACGCCAACCTTGTCCGCCATTTTTATAGTTGGAATATTTCGCGATTCTTCAAGTGCTGTTCTCATTGTTACGGGGCCTTTATAATCACCCTCATAATTTTTTGGTTTCCAACTTGAGGCTGAATCAAATCCAGGCATGGCCTCAGGAGTATCCATAATAATAGTGGTAGGATTATAACCGTGCTCTAAAGCTGCAGAATAAAGGATTGGTTTAAATGAAGATCCAGGTTGGCGTTTTGCTTGAATGACTCGATTAAATTTCGAAATTTTAAAATCTCGACCTCCAACATAACTGACGATTTCACCAGTGCGCACATCCATTGAAAATAAAGCACCTTGAACTTCTGCCACTTGATCCAACAAAGCAATAATATATTTTTGGCCTCGTATCAAACTCGCATTTTTTGATTTATTAAGTGCAGCAGTTCCTTCTTTTCCTAAATAACCAGTAATTGGAGCAGATTTTTTCACCATTTGAACATGAATTAAATCTCCAACCCTTAAAATAGTCGAAGGCTTACTCACCTCTTGATAGTATGCAGTGTTTTCGCTAATACTTCTCTTATGGGCCCATTTAAAGTACTCAAAAGGGATGACTCCAGGGGATCCGGCCAGCGAAATATAAATCAATCTTGAGACATCATCTAGTTTAGTTACAACTGCTTCGTATTGAGTATTTGTCTCTAAAACATTCGGCAAAGTATCTTGATCATTTAAACCAGTGATAAAGCTTTCATCGCCACTGGCTTCGCGAGATTTTTTGTCTTCTTCTTTTAATTGAACATAAGCTTTTTCATTGAATTCAAATTCATAAACTTTTTCATGTGCATCGTTTATAGTGAAGAACTGTGAACGTTTCTTATGTATATTGCGCCGATTTTCTTTTTCAAACTTTGAAAACTCTTCATTTCCAACATGGGCAAATGGTCCTTTATATCCCTGGCGTTTATCAATTTCTTTAATCCCTTTTTTAACTTGCTCTTCAGCAACTTTTTGCAATTCCCAATCAAGACTTGTTCTCACTTTAAAACCATCAACTAAAAATGGCTTTTCTCCAACAGCATCCACCACTTTTTGACGAACCCATTCTGTAAAATATCCTGCACGCAACTCATCTTCACGGATTCGATAAACAGTTTTTTCCACTAAAGATTGTTCGTGCTGGGCTTTTGTTATTTTACCAAGTTTAAACATTCGCTCCAATACATAATGCTGGCGTTTTCTAGCTGCTTGGGGATTTACATAAGGAGAATATTTACCAGGCGCCACGAGAAGTCCTGCCAACATAGCGGCCTCTGCGACAGTAATATCTTTTAATTCCTTATTATAATAACCGTGAGCGGCTGCCTTAATGCCGTAATAGCCACCACCTAGATAAACCTGATTTAAATAAAGATATAAAATTTCTTTTTTATTAAGTTTTTCTTCTATGCGTTGAGCGAGAATAAAATCTTTTACTTTTCTAGTAATCGATCTTTCGGAACTTAACAGAAGTGATTTTGCTACCTGCTGAGTAATGGTACTCCCACCCTGAACAACTTTTCCTGCTCTAAAATTGGCAAACATTGCACGTGCCAAGCCAAAATAATCAACACCTGAATGTTCAAAGAACTTATCATCTTCAGCTGAAAGAAATGCATCGATAACTCGCGCGGGAACATCTTTCATCTCGACAATTTCACGTTTTTCTAAACCCAGCTCAGCCAATAGATAGCCATCTTTGGAATAGATTTGTGACGCTAGATTCGGTTTGTAATCTTGAAGCTTGTCAATTTTAGGTAGATCTAAATTGAAATATGTAAAAACCACTGCTCCTGTAACGCCTGCAATAAAACCCAAACCTAACAGGGTTAATATGATTTTAAAAATAAGTCCTTTCATTATTCGTTTCCTGAATGTGACAAGCTATCAAGTTTTGCCTGTATTTTCTTAAAAATGAGCGGTGATTGCTTTTGCATAAAATCATAAGTTTTTTGCATAAAAAATGAACTGTCTTTAGTTGAGTCAAGACTCATTAAATTTAGCGGAAGAGTTACGCTGTAATCAAAATCTTTTCTTTCCTTTTGAATACGACCGGCAGTTCTGCCATAAACCCCAATAAGAAACTCGTTGGTAGTTTCAAAGTCAAACCTCGCCCCCAAAACATCTACAGCTATTGTAAACTCTGCTCCCAATTGTCTTAGCAGTCTGGCGTTAAAAACTTCTTTTTCAAATGCAGTTGAATATTTTTGGCTACTTTTAGATTCTTTGAAATTATTTGAAAGCCTAAGGTTAAGTAGAAGCAGGTCTCGAATATTTCCCTTATCAAAATAATATGTTTTTTTAGTATTATGGTCGTACAAGGTAATGAAGAATTTTTTCTTAGTGTCTTGGATATTAATGTTTTTAAATTTTGTTAAGAACATTTCATCAATTTCATTTATCCAGTCTTTTTCATAAGGCTTATTTTTCTTCTTTTCTTTAAAATATTTATAAAAATTCCACTCGATTACTTCGGGAGTCATTCCAGTGGCATACATCGCCGCGACAATAGCCCCAAATCCTGTTCCCGTAATAATATCGGGTGCTAGATTTTGCCTTTCAAGAATTTTTAGTAACGAAACGTAATTAATTGTTCTATAGATACCTGGACCTAAGCTTAGACCTATTCTTAATTTTTTATTTTCAACATGACCGCTCACTGTACCTAGGTCACTATTGGCGTAAATATCTCCGCCGCGTTCACCAATTCGAACTGTCTCCTCTTGTGGGACGATGATATCGATCGGTTTTTCAACAGGACCGTGAGCATGTTCATAAGGGTCGAAATCGACTTTATCTGGAATAGTCGATGATTTTTTTTGATCATGAGTATTAATAGTCTTAACTGATGAACAACTACTTAATATAAGAATGATTGATAAGAGGGTGAGTGCTTTATTCATTAAATTCCTTAGAGCTCTTCTTCTTTTAAACTATCAGTTAGAACTGCAATTTTCTTTTCTGCGACGGAAAGCTGCTCTTTGCACTCTTTATATAATTTAGTTCCAATTTCAAATTGTTCTAAACTTTGCTCGAGGCCGATATCACCTGATTCTAATTTGCTGACAATTGATTCTAATTCTTTTAAAGACTCTTCGAAATTTTTTTTCTTAGTCATAAAATGCCTCTATTTCGTTTTCAAGTTAACCGACAAGTTCCGACCTGTATTTTGTGTCAAAAAAACCACATCTGATGGCTAAATTTTCCACCTTTATGGCCTTGTCCTATTCTGCTTCTTCACTCATAAGATACATTATCAACGACTTACTTGGAAGTGGTTTCAGAGGGACAAATTTACCTATGTAGGGAATTTGGCACCTCGCACGTTATAGTTGATAGAGAGTCTTTGAAGCTAAATTAATCTTCAATGAGGAGGATTTAATTGAGAGAACTTTGGGTACCTTTATCTGGCGCAATTGCTCAGCAACGAAATGTTGAGACGATCGCTAATAATGTAGCAAATGCCAACACACCTGGCTTCAAAAGGGAACAAGTTGTGTTTAAAGAATATTTAGCCGCACTGGAAAAAGGTGGCGGCCAAATAGAACTTCCACAAAAAGAGTGGAAGCCCGAAGATTTTTATCGCAGTTATAATAGCGAGGATTCTTTTGTAAAAGTTGATGGTGCTTATACACTACATGAGCAAGGCCAACTTTCTCCGACGGGAAATGCCTTCGATAACGCTCTAAATGGGCCTGGTTTTTTTGAAGTTCTCACGCCAAATGGTGTCCGCTATACACGTAAAGGTAACTTTAGTATTAACAATGATGGAAAACTAGTTACCGATCAAGGCTTTCTTCTTCTAAGTAAATCCCCGCCTCCAACTGCCGGTGCTGATGGTAAAATAATCTTAACGACTCCGCCAGAATCAAGAGCTATCTCTGTAGGAAACAATAAGTTTACCATCAGTCTTGATGGTGAAGTATTTAGTGGCGCAAACAAAGTGGCTGATCTTTCTTTAACAGAATTCAACGATGTTCATGCATTAAAAAAAGAAGGTGGTTCCCTTTTTATTAATCCAGATCAACAAAATATAAAAATTGGCGAGAGTAAAACCGCTGTTCATCAAGGCTTTGTTGAACAATCAAATGTTAATGCTGTCGGTGAAATGTCAGCACTAATAAACGCCAATAGAAATTTCGAATCAATTCAAAGAGTATTGAAGACCTACGATACAATGAGCGGAAAAGCAGTTAACGAAATAGGTAAGTTTTAATATAGAGGTTTAGGCTGAAAAAGACATTAATGATGAAAACAGTTGTAGTGATCATAACCCTCGCAAATTTTAGCGAAGTTCATTCCATGATGAAGGCGCTAAGCACTGCAGCCTCGGGTATGTCAGCTCAAGAAACTTATGTAAGTACGATATCCAACAATATCGCCAACGTTAACACGGTCGGATTTAAACGTGGTCGTACAGAGATTGATGATCTTGGTTACGAAACTATTCAAGAACCAGGTGCACGCTCTTCTTCATCTACTACCTATAATGTTGGAACTCAAATTGGCTCTGGTGCTCGAGTTTCAGCAATAAGAAAAGAATTTACGGCGGGAAGTCCGCAAATTACAAACAATCCCTTTGACCTAATGGTGAATGGAGAAGGATTTTTTGGAATTATCATGCCAAATGGTGAATTGAAATTCACTCGCGATGGCTCTTTTAACGTCGACGCGCAAGGGGTTTTGGTCAACAAACAAGGATATAAAATTTATCCTGGATTTAATTTTCCGCCTAATACTTCAAGTGTAATGATCGCTGAAAACGGAAAAGCTGAAGCCTTTGTCAAAGGTCAGACTGAACCTACAAGCGTTGGCCAAATACCAGTGTTCACTTTTGTAAACTCTGTTGGATTAAAATCTCAGGGAGCAAACCTGTACCAAGTTTCACTTTCTAGCGGCCAACCTGTCCAATCTATCGCAGGTGAAAACAATGCCGGTGCAATCATGCAAGGAGCCCTTGAAGCTTCTAACGTAAGTCCAATGACTGAAATGACGGATCTGATTCGTGCCCAAAGAGCTTATGAAATGAATTCAAAAGTAATGGGTGTTGCTGATCAAATGATGCAAACCATAAACAACATTAGATAAATAAATACAATGATAAAAAAAATTACATCCTTTATTTTTTTGCTTTCATTAAAAGTTTATGCTGAAACTCCCAATGATATAACTCACGTGAACACTTGCTCGGTGGAATTATTTTCAAAAGTATATCGACTGGAAAGTAATCAAACATTGAGCAGTAGTGACATCATTCTTAAAACTAATTGTGACAGTATAATTTCAAACAAAATTTCACAATTAATTTCAAACTCAAGCGGTACTGTTGGAGCTGACTTTTTAAAACGTGAATTAGCGAAAGACTTTAGCTCCACTATTATTGAGATCACTCCACGGAAACTTTCTTTAATGGAATTGAACTCAACGCTTCGAGATCAACTAACAAGTGAATCTAATCTTTATTTTTTTAATTCAAAATCGCTTAATGGAATTAAAACCCTGGGTCTTATCGAAAGTGAACAACTTAAGGCCAACTGTGAAAGCTGTAGTAGCTTCGGTGAAAAAAATATCAAAATCGACATCACTAGTCCTTTGCAAAACACCACAAGAACTCTTTGGTTTTCATCTAGAATCATGGCTAAAATTAAAGTCTTTAAAGCTAAAAGAAGTTTAAGTTTCCAACAAAAACATCTTGAAGTTGAGGATTTTTACTCCGAGGAAGTTTTCGTTGGAAACCCTGATAATATTTTAACGACACTTGATAATATTCAATTTTACAAAGCCAACAAAAACATTCTCCAGGGTGCTGTCGTCTCTAACTTAGACCTTCAAGCAGTCAATCTGGTTAGTTTTGGAACGCCTGTTAATGTCACTCTTAAAAACCAAAACATCAATCTTCACAGAACAGCTATGCCTACTCGTTCGGCTTTGTTTGGTGATGTGATTGAACTTAGAAATCCTAATAACAACAAAACAATTGCTGGAAAAGTTGTTGATTTCAACAAAGTGGTGATCGAACTATGAAAATAAAATCTTTTATTATTCTTGGAACTCTTTCTGTTCTTTTAACTTCATGTTCATCTTATATAAATTCGATGTATAAAGACTTCGAACAACAAGATCGCCAAAACAACGAGGTTGATGTTCCCACTGATGGTTTTGAACAATACCGCCATCCTAAACGCAGGACATCTACTGAATACAATCGCGTTGATCGCACGATTACAACTGGCAACGAAAAATCTGTTACACCGAATATAAAACGTCAGTACAAAGCTGAAAAAGAAGCTGTTAAAAGATACACGGCAAGTGATCTTACCGACAAAGGAAGCGATGGAAGTTTATGGGCAGGAAGCGACCCTAATGCCTTTTTATTTTCTAATAATAAAAGCAAAAACTCTGGTGATATCATTCAAATCAACGTACTGCCTCGTTTGAAAAATGAAATCACAATGGAATTGAAAAAAGCTTTTCCTGATAACCCATACGATACAAAGACAGGTGCCGAGACTGCGAAATCTGGTGATCCAAAGGCTCCTGTTGCCGACAAGCCTGCAACTGATAAAAAAGAAGCCACTACCGCCGATACTGCTGGTGGTGATAGTGCTCAAGATAAAATTTCAGGCGTGGTCGTTGAAGAAATTAATCGCGAACATCTTTTGATTAAAGGACGCAAGAATGTTCTTTTTAAAAATCGAAAGCGCATGGTCGAAGTTCAAGCACTTGTTTCAAGAAAGGATATTGGTGAAAACGACACTGTGAGCTCTGATGCAATCTTGGAATCAAACGTAACCGTTGTTAGATAAAGGATAATGAATATGAAAAAAACTCTTTTAACTCTTTCACTACTCCTTGCCAGTACTGCTTATTCTGCTCCGAGCAGATTAAAAGATCTGGTATCAGTAAAAGGAGTTAGAGAAAATCCCATACTTGGTTATGGGCTAGTCATCGGTTTAAACGGCACTGGAGATGCTGGTGGTGAAATCACCAACACATCATTGAAGAAAATGTTTGAGAAATTAGGACTCAATCCAAAAACTGAAATTACTTCTAAAAATGTTGCCGCGGTTGTTGTCACCGCAAAACTTCCTGCTTTTGCTCGAGTAGGACAAAAAATAGATCTAGTGATTTCTTCAATTGGCGATGCATCTTCACTTGCGGGGGGAACTTTATTAGTGACTCCATTAAAAGGAGGAGATGGTAATATTTATGCTGTCGCAGCTGGGCCAATGTCTATCGGTGGATTAAAAAAAGGGGCTAAATTTGCGACCACTGGAACTATTCCTGGTGGGGCTACAGTTGAAAAAGAAGTTGTTACTGAATTTGAAAAGAAAAACTCGTTGCGCTTAAGTTTAAATAATCCCGACTTTACAACTGCTGCGCGTATTGAAAAAGTTATCAACGAAGAACTTGGTGGAAAATTTGCTTCAGCGAAAGATTCAACGACTATTGATTTAGTTGTTCCTGTTCAATATGAAAGAAATATTGTTCAGCTAATGGCAATTGTCGAAAACTTTAAAGTCAATCCAGATAGTGCAGCTAAAATTGTTATCAATGAAAGAACTGGAACCATTGTTGCTGGTGGTGACGTGACAGTCGCTCCTGTGGCCATTAGCCATGGCGATCTAACTATTGAAGTAAAAGGCGATGGCGGAGATAAAGGTGGAAAACCCAACACCATTTACTTTATGGAAAAAGGAACAACTCTTAATGAGTTAGTGAAGAGCTTAAATGCTTTTGGGGTGGCACCTGAAGATCTAATCTCAATCTTTCAGACACTTAAGAAAGATGGCGCCCTTGTTGGTGATATTGAAGTGATCTAGTTGTGTATTTTTTATAGCTAGCTTTTGATAAATTTTTTGTGCTAAAATTTTATTAAGTCTCAATGATTGGGACTTGCTCAAAACTTAGGAAGAGTTTCCATGAGTGTTCCAACAATCGATACTAATCGAGGAATTACCACTAAAACACAGCAAGCTAAATCGCTTGAGTATAAAGCTGTCGATGATAGAAAATATATTCCAAAACAATACCAAGAAGTTGCCGAGAGTATGGAAACCCAATTTGCTGAAACAATGATAAAGCAAATGAATCAGACCATTGACGAGACTGCTGGTGAAGATTCTGGAATGGATTATTATAAATCGCTTCAGACCACCGAAAGGGCCAAAATGATGGCAAAGCAAAATAATCTTGGACTGCAAAACGTGATCTTGGACCAGATTTATCCAAAGCGAATGCGCAATGAAATGGCGCTCAAACAATATCAGGCGCAAGTTGATTTAATCCACCACAATTTGCCTAGCTACAAACTTGAGAAGAAAACTGATACAATACAGATGGGGAAGAATGATTCTACCTCGGTGTCTGGTGACAAGACTATTACCGGACAGAACTCAGAAGGAGGCTTGCCATGAGCGCAGTCGATAGTACCTCTTCAAGATCCCTTTTCATGCCTGGCAAAAAGGAAACTCGCGAAAGTGGAAAAGTTGGTCCGGCAGGATTAAAAAGAAATTCTGAAACTAGAAAAAATGAATTAGAAGCTTTTTCTAAATCAGACTCAAAAGTTGATATTGCTGACGCAATCAAAGATTTTGCACGTATTAAAAAAGTAGCTGATGCTGCTCCGGATATCGACAATACTGATAAGATCGCTCGATTGAAAGCTCAAATCGCGGATGGTTCTTATAAGATAGATTTAGATGGACTCAGCGATAAAATCTTGGAGCAAGAGTTCTAGGGTCGCCAATTCTTGAGGTCTAGGATGGAGCTCGAATGAATGAAAAACTAGCAATACTTTATTTTGAAGTAACAGATTTATGGAAGCGCTTATGTGAAGAACACAACGAGCTTTTCAATATTACCTGTGACGAATATTCCTTATTATTAAGCAGTGAGCTTTCTCTTCTCGAAGAAAAACTTGTCGAGAAAAATAACATTATTTTACGAATCAGTTCGCTCGAAACTATTCGCCGCGAACTAATTAAAGAACTCAATTCTATATTTCCTGAAAAAGAAATCGATAGCGTCTCTAAACTTTTGGAAATTATGAAAACTTACGAAGTTGAAAACAAACAGAAGCATCTCTTTCGCTTCAATGCGCTTTTAATCGATATTATTGAAAAAATTCAGGCCCAAAATAAACGAAATCAACTTTTTATCAACAAAGCACTACTCTCACTTAAGCAAATCCGCATCGAGGCAACGGGGAAGAAAAATTATTCTACCTATTCTTCGAAAGGATCCGCTCTAAGCTCGAGCACATAACGAGGAGTGAGACGTGGCTGACTTATTAGGTATTGGTAAATCTGGTCTCTTTGCTTCCAAGAAAGCGCTAGAGGTTACAGGTCACAACCTTTCTAACGTCAACACGGAAGGATACTCTCGCCAAAAAGTAATTCAATCGACAGCTATTCCTATTTCCACAGGTGGTTTCATTCAAGGAACAGGTGTTAAGGTCGATGGAATTAATCGTGTCAATGATGAATTTCTTGATAAAAGACTTAACGCTGCTGTTTCTTCAAATAAATTTTTTGATGCTCGCTCAGAACACCTCGATCAAATTGAAGGTATTTTTAATGAGGTTGACACTGAAGGGCTTAACCAAATTCTCAATAAATTTTTTAACTCATTTCGAGAACTCGCAAACCAGCCAGAAAACGAAACAATTCGTTCAGTAGTTCGTGACAATGCGAGCCTTGCAGTAAAAGATTTTCGCCGAATTCGTGAAACACTTGACCTGCAGGCCGGAAACATTGATAGAAAAATTGGCACGACTGTTAGTGATATAAACCAAATACTTAGTCACGTTGCTGACTTGAACGGAAAAATTGCAAATATCGAAGCCCAGCAGGGTGAATCGGGCGATCTTCGCGATCAACGCGATATATCTTTAAAAAATTTATCTGAACACTTTAAAATTCACACTTACACCGATGAAAAAGGTCGATATGTTATTACCGCTCAAGGCATTGGGACGTTAGTGACCGGTCTTCATATTCAAGAACTTGCCGTTGTTTCAAAAAACAAAGCAAACTCTTCTAATAATATGAACGGTTCTGTTGAAGTCGTTTTAAAAGATCGGCCCTCCCAATCAATCACAGATAAATTTCAAGGTGGAACACTCGCTTCAGTAATTAAAGTGCGCAACGAAGATTTAAAAAAACTTCAAGAAGATATGGACGGAATTGCATTTCAATTTACCTCCTCGGTAAACTCCATTCACCGTCAAGGATTTGTAAATCGTCCCATTTCCGCAGGGCCTGACGGAAGTCCTATCAAAATGGATGCCAAAGGCCTTACGACTGGTTTGGATTTTTTTACTCAGCCACTAGATAAAGAAGGAGCTGCAGGTCTTATTGATTTATCTGATGCGGTTAAAAGCGACTTGAGTAACATCTCAGCTGCTCTTTCTCCGAATGCTCCTGGAGACAACAGAGTTGCCATTGCCATTTCTAAATTACAACACGAAAGAATAGCAGGTGATGAATCTGTTACGCTTGAAGAAAAATATTTGCAGACCATTGGTAGTATCGGTCTCGAAACTGGAAAAGCTCGTCTTGATGCCGAACAATCAAATGGACTTTTGGCCCAGGCTAACAGTATCCGCGAGCGATTATCTGGCGTTTCTATCGATGAAGAAACTGCGAATATGGTTCGCTTTCAACATGCCTATGAAGCTTCTGCTAAGATGATGCAAGCTGCGGACGAAATGTTTAAAACAGTATTAGAACTCAAAAGGTAATTAGAAGATGACTAGAGTTTCTGAAAATAGTTCAACTGCATCTCTTAAGTACGCTCTCAACAGAACGAAAGCGAAGATGGAAGATTTGCAACTTAAAGGATCAACGCTTAAGACTATAAGCAAGCCTTCTGACAACCCTGTCAGCAACGTTGAAGCTATGGCCTTGACCTCTTCTACTAATGACAATATTCAATATTTAAAAAATTCTGATTTTGCTTTATTAAACTTAAACGTGACTGAAAAATCACTCGAAGAGCTTACTGATCTTCTTACTAAGGCTAAAGAAATTGCCATTGCTCAATCTTCAGACTTCTTCAATGCTGATGTTAGGAAAAACGTTGCCAACGAAGTTCAGCAACTCTACAACCAGTCTCTTGCTATCTCTAATAAGAAAGTAGGATTGAAAAATATTTTTTCTGGAACAAATACTCTCACTGTTCCTTTTGATTCAAACGGAAATTATAAAGGCGACTCTGGACATATCAGTTTGGAAGTTTCTAGAAATTTCTTTGTACCAGTCAACCTTACGGGTGAAGAAGTCTTCTTTAGTACAGACGATAGTGGCAGCATTGAAAGCCCCCTTGAAAAATTTGAACAATTTGATAAAAGTGCTGTCAACAAACTTAGCCGTGAATTAGCTTCTACAGAAGGTGAAGATCCTGCCAAAAATGAAGGGATGCCTTTTAAATCTCGCGATAATATCTTTTCTCAACTGCAGGCATTGACTTCGGCGCTTGAAAATAACGATCCACAAATGATTCAAGGTCTTCTTGAAAAATTTGATACCAGTATTTCTCGGCTAATCACTCTGCGTACTCGAATTGGATCAATCACCAACTCAGTTGAAACTTCTAAAACGACACTAGAAAGCGAAAATATTGACCACACTTCTCGCAAAAGCTCTCTTCTAGATGCAGATGTGGCTGAACTTTTTTCTGATATCAATAAGCAACAGGCCGTTTTAAAAACAACTTATCAGTCAACACAGGGCGTAATGAATCAAACCCTGATGGATTTTTTACACCGCTAAACCACTGTCTTTTTTAATCACCGCCTTGCGCACTGTGCTTAAAGTTAAAAATAATATAGTTTTTTCTTGCATTTTAGTTATATGAATAATATATGAAGCACTGCGGGTCTGATCAGGAAAGTTCTGACCATATGCGATTTTGAGGTTGAGTTATGCTGGTTTTGACAAGGAAGCTAGGCGAAAGCATCGCGATTGACGACCATATTAAAATAGTCGTTGTTCAAATAAAAGGTAAGCAAGTACGTTTAGGTATTAAGGCGCCGCCTGAAACTAAAATCCACCGGGAAGAAGTTTACAAGGCGATCCAAGACCAAAACACTGAGGCTGCCCAAGCTGATTTAAGCTCCATTACAAATTTGGCTAATGAGTTAAACAAGAAGTAATTTCCTGCTTGCTCTTTTGCCCCTACGACTGCTAAAATCGTTGACAGAGGTCGGGTATTCGATCTTTTTGCTCAACGGAGGCCTAGAGTGAAAATTACTACAACTAGATTTGGCGAACTTGAAGTCGACAAAAAAGACATTATTGAGTTTACAGAAGGTTTACTCGGTTTTGAAAATCTTAAGAAATTCTTTATCGTTGATCCAGGTGATCAGACGTTAATTCTTTGGTTACAATCAATTGATGATGCTGGAACCGCGTTTCCAATTATTGAACCTAAAATCTTCCAACCTAACTACATGGTAAAACTTCTTCCTGTTGAGCTTAACAGCTTAAGTTTAGAAAATTTACAAAATGCTAGTGTGTATACCGTGCTTACAATTCCTCAGAACGTTACTGAAATGTCGGCGAATTTAAAAGCTCCGATCATCATCAATAACAAAACGAAGAATGCAAGACAGATCGTTCTTCAAGATTCAAAGCTAGAAGTTCGTTACAAAATGTATATGGATTTAAAGAAATACATTGTTAACTACACATCAGATGATTCGAAAAGGACCAATATTGCACCAATAAGCAAAGAACAAAGCACAACTGTTGTTCACGCTAATCTTGCTCAAACAGCAACGCCAAATAAGAATCCACCAGAAGCAAACTAATTACTATTCAAATAATTTCAAAAAAAAGCCCTCTTCAAGAGGGCTTTTTTTTATTTAAATTTGTATTTTTTAAAGAGTTCTTAGATTTGTTTCTGTAGCAGTTCTTGAAAGATTTAGATACATACTCGCTTCAGCGTGAAATGGATCCTTAAGGAGAACCTTTTCCCACTCTGTTTGGGCCTCTAGGATATTTCCATTCCCATAATGAAGAACGCCTAGTGCAATTCGAGCTGGAGCATAAGCAGGCTCTTCATTCTTTAAAGTCCTAAGCTCCTCTATCGCTTTGGCTATAAATCCTTTTTTAGCATAAACTTTTGCAATTTTAATTTTTGCTTCTAAGTTTTCTGAATCAAGAGCAATAACTTTGTTGTATTCGAAAAGAGCTTCATCGTATCTGTTATAAGAAAGATAAAGATCGGCGATTTCATAATGCTTGGATGCAAATTTTTTATTGATATGCTTATCTTCTAAAAGACCCGAGCCTTTATTTTTGCCTTTAACCCTTTCGTTGGCCGTTTCAAAGACTTTTCGAGCGTCTTCGTATTGTCCAATATCATTATAGAGAACCGACAAGCTGATAGCGGCGTCAGTATGCTCTGGATTTAGAGTCAAAACTTTATTAAAAGCTTTAATCGCTTTACCAATTTCGCCATTGATGTGAAAAATGTTGGCCAGAAGAAAGAAAGCATCCACATTGTGGTCATCTGATTCAATAATTTCATTGAGAATCACTTGAGTTTTTTTATATTCAAGTTTTTCGAAACATTCGCGAGCAGATTTTAATAATTGCTCATTGTTTGAAGTATACATTTAAACCTCAGTGAGTAATGTGTGTTGCTGCTTCATCTATACGAGTCAGAATTCGTAGTTTTTCGTTTTTATTTTTTAATGTTTTTAAAATATCTTCATAGCGAGCTTTAGCGGCCTGGTAGTCTTTCGTTTTAAAATAAAAATCTGCAATATATATCTCTTTCTTCTCTATCATTTCTTCAATTTGATTGATTCGGACTTGAGCATCTTTTACGTATTCAGTGTCGGGATAATTTTGAATAAGTTCATTGTAGTATTTAATTGCTTCAATTCCCGCAGAAAGATCACGGTCATAAGTTGATGGAAGTTGCCGGTAAAATGATTCTGAAATTCTAAAAATAACATAACCAAGTTCATTATATTTCGGGTGAAAGTCACGAAATAAAATATAAGCTGAAGCCGCTTCGGCGTAGTTTTCTTGTGAAAATAAAATATCTGCTTGCAAGAGTTCCGCATGAGTTGCGTAGAAGCTATATGGATATTGGGAGCGAATTGAATTGAGCTTTTCTGTCGCTTGGATATAGCGAGATTTTGAAATTAAGTCTTTTGCTTCTTTGAAAAGAACTTCTGCTTCAGTACTGCCA
Organism: Bacteriovorax sp.; assembly: GCA_028710485.1. Lineage (GTDB taxonomy): Bacteria > Bdellovibrionota > Bacteriovoracia > Bacteriovoracales > Bacteriovoracaceae > Bacteriovorax. The sequence continues at coordinate 26,454 of JAQTTZ010000029.1, forward strand.
ACCGGTCTTTTGGTGGCACAGGAAATCACAATCAGTGAAAACGATAATACTAAAAACTTCAAAATTCTCAATGAAAACTCCAGATAAATAAGCCTTTAAAGGGAATCCTATCACTTGGAGCGCTCAGTGTAAATTTCATTGTAAATTTCTGTAATAATAAGTTTGATGGCGGCAACTACTGGAATAGATATTACCATCCCGGTGATCCCCATATAGTGCGATCCGACGATTACACTGACCGCTACTATCATAGGGTGAAGATTTACAATTTTAGAAACAAGAAATGGAAAAACGAAGAAGATATCTACAACATTTGCGATAGCATACAGCATGAGGATGGCCCCCATCGTTGTTGAAGTCATTCCATATTCTAACATTCCCAAAACGATGGCAGGGATAATGCCTAAAAATGGTCCGACGTAGGGAACGATATTGGTAAGTCCCGCGATAAAACCTAGAATGACAGCATATTTTATATCCATCATAAGTAAGCCAGTAGTTATAATTCCTCCAACAATTACGGCCTCAACAAATTTGGCAAAAAAGTAATTTCCTAATTGGCGATTAAACACATGCATGACGTAATAGAAACGCTCAAATATCATATTGGGAGTAAAGCTTAAAAGTGTCTTTTTAAAAGAGTCTGAATCACGAATAATAAAAAATGTAAAAAAGGGAACGAGAAATATCCACTCCATCAAATTTGCTAAATAATTTGGAATTCTAACGACAAAAGCCGTAGACCAACTTTGCAATTCTTGCAGGCCCTGATAAACATAAGCATCACCTATTTCATGACCAGTTTTTAATTTTACAAATTCTCGCACAAATTGAAATTGCTGAATTACATACTGTTCAATTTTTGGAATTATATTTTGAATATTTTGTGTCTCTGATGAAAGGATTGGAATAATTTTAACCATAGGCCAGCCAATCAATATGGCCAGACTGATAAAAATAAAAACAGTAGCCATGGTCTTTGAGAGTCTCAAGGCCATTAGAGAACTTACAATTGGTGTGAGTGCCAAAGATAAAATATAGGCTAGCGAGAGTGGAATCGAAATTCTAGGCAGAGCTAGAACTAATGTACAAAATAAAACAATTATCAAAACAAAAAAAATTAACTGAATTTTTGTAATATTTTTACGATTACTGAAAATCATTTTGCTTCCAACTGTTTAATTCTTTTGTACATTTTGCTTGCTTCAGTTGTCAAAAAGTAGAGTCTGTCAGCGAGTGCAATTGAGATTGATTGGATTAATTTAGCTGCGAGAACAGGGTGTCTGACGATAAGATTATCGAGATCGGGTTTAAATATGCCAACTAATTCACATTTATTTCTAGCTAGTGCAGTTGCTGTTCTCTGATTTCCTTCTTGAAGCAAGGCCAATTCGCCAAAATAACTAAACTCTTCTAAAACTAAAAACTTTTCATTATTAATATCACTGTCCAAATCATCATGGCTCAACTCGATGGTTCCAGAGAAAATAAAATAGAAACCTATTCCAATTTCGCCAGCCCGAAATACCACTTCTCCTTCAGCAAACTTTCTATTATGTAAGTATTTTGCAAGGATTCGAAGTTCGTTATCTGAGAAGTTTTTTAAGAGTTCTACATTTCTCAAAAACTTGGGAATTGAATCTTTTCGAGCTCCACTCAATGGATTGGCCAGCCATAAGTATTTCATCATGGAGAAATCAATTTTCTTTGTTAATTCTAATTTATTTGCGCCCGCTTCTTTTACTTCTTTTTCATATGATGAAACCATCTCGATGCTCCTGACTAATAGAGGCCTAATTGATCTTTGCTAATCCATCCCGCAAGAGAAATGGGAAACTTTATGTAAAACCAGCCTTCTTTATATTCACCTAATATAATTTTTGAACCGGCCTTTACTTTACCTTTTTCTGAAAAAATTTTAGAAGGCCCTTCGTAGATGGGCACATCATTGAAAGCTACTGCATAATTAATTTTATTCAGGTAACCTTGTGAAAACAAAACCGGTGCCAAAATAAGCGCAACGAAAAAGACAATGCTTGTTTTTTTGATTAATTTTTTAGACTTAAGAAGTGTAATTCCAAGCAGCAGCAAGATTAATGAAAAAGAAGAATATGCCGCGGGGGGTATGGTTAGGGCAGTATTCATCAATTGGTCAGGAAGATTAGTTGAAGTAGAAATATCATCAACCTGTAGTTGTGATTTGACGTATGTAAGATTATTAAGCGAAGAAGAATTAATATATCCTTCTTTGATGGCTTTTTCTAAATGAAAGCGCGCAGCGGGATAATCACCCATTTTAGAATAAACTGTTCCGAGATTATAATGAAAAATACTTGAGTTTAATTGTTGCTTATTTTGTAATAAGTTGTTTGCTGCACCCTTGTAATCTTTTTTTAAATAAAGTTCTTCGAAGGTCGAGCTAACCGAGGCACCAATTGCCTTCTGTTCGTTTACATGGGATGACTTTGCAGCAGTTGTTGTGTTAATATTTTTCATAAATTAATTATCGCCCATAGCAAGTAGTTTGCAAGCGAGAAAAAAGCATCCCCATATCAACACACATTAAATTGAAAGGAAATTTTATGGCCATTGGAGTTCAATCAGCTGAGATTCAAGAGCACTTTAATAAACTGTTTTCAGCCATTCTTATCGAACAGCAAAAGTTTGATCATATAAAGCCAGCGGACGAAGATAAAAAAGAATTGTTGGCAACAAAATTAAAAGAGTATGAACAACTAAAAGGCCGAGGATTTTTTTACGCTTTTATGGCCTCAGGTAGAGGGCATGGACCATTTGTTGAAATGATAGATGGCTCTATTAAATACGATCTGATTAATGGTATTGGGGTAAATCTTTTAGGTCACTCTCATCCAATTTATATTAAAGCTAATCTTGAAGCTGCGACTTCCGACACGATGATGACGGGAAATCTTTTATCGTATCAAGAACCATACGAATTAAGTAAATTGCTTATCGATGCTGTTAAAAAATCGCATCTGAGACATTTTTGGTTTTCGTGTTCCGGATCTTTTGCTAACGATACTGCTTTAAAAATTTTATGGCAGAAAAAAGCGCCAAATTACCGACTAATTGCTTTTCAAAAATCATTTGCCGGTCGCTCAATTGCCATGCAAGACGTAACCTATAATTCTTCCTACAGAGAAGGAATGCCTAATTCAATTCAAGTAGATCACGTTCCTCATTATAATTATAAAGATCCAGAAAATGCTTTAGCAAATACTCTAGAGGCCCTTGATAAGTTAATTGAAAAAAATGGAAATACTTACTGTGCACTTAGCATTGAACTTATTCAAGGTGAGGCTGGGTTTATTTTTGGAACAAAAGAATATTACGAAGGGATTTTCAAATGGGCAAAAGCTAAGGGTATTTACATATGGATTGATGAAGTTCAATCATTTGCCCGTACTCATCAATTATTTGCCTATCAGATGTTTGGCCTTGATGAATACGTAGATATCGTTACGGTTGGAAAAGTTCTTCAAGCCTGTGGGACATTTTACACTGAAGAATTAAATCCAAAACCAGGATTAATAGCGGGGACTTTTAATGGTTCTGTAGCGTCTATGAATGCCGGTAAGGCCATTGTCCGATACCTTACTGAGGGAAATTTTTACGGTGAAAATGGACGAATCAAAGAAATCGAAGAAAAATTTAATGCTCAATTTAAAAAATTATCTGAAGGCAGCTGTAAGGGAAAAATTCCTTATTATGGTGGAGTTGGAACGATGCTTTCATTTGAAGTAGGGAACGCTTCTAACGATACAACTAACAAATTTATGAAAAAACTTTTTGAGAACGGAATTATAACTTTTTCAGCCGGTAAAGAACCTACCAGAGTGCGCTTTTTATTGCCGCTTTCTTTGCTTGACGAACACATTCAAGAAATTTTTTCTATATTAGAAAAAACCATTCTTGAAATAATATAGGAAATATATGTATACCCTCAGATCAGCTAGTTTAGCCGACCTTGATGATCTTTACGAACTCAGTCAGTTGATGTTGTTTATCAATTTACCACCTGACAGACATATTATTGAAACCAAGATTGAAAGTTCTATTAAGACTTTTACCAAGCCTTCAAAACATCTTTGGGAAAATTATTACTTATTTGTTTTAGAAGATGTTAAAGCTAAAAGAATTATTGGTGCTTCAATGATTCATGCTCAGCATGGAACGGAAGACGAGCCTCATTATTATTTTTCTGTTTCTCAAGAAAATAAATTCTCTAGAACTCTTAACACCGGTTTTATCCACGGCACCTTAAAACTTGGTCTTGATACCAACGGGCCAACCGAAATCGGCGGCTTGATTCTCAATCCAGAATTTAGAAAAAGTGGGAAAAAGCTAGGAAAGCAACTTTCATATGTGCGCTTTCTCTATATGGGAATGAACAAAAAACGTTTTAAAGAAAATATCCATTCAGAACTTATGCCTCCATTTGACAGTGAAGGCCATGCTCCTTTATGGGAAGCTATTGGAAGACGTTTCTTGAATATGGAATATCACGATGCCGATATTCTTTCTCGAAGTAATAAAGAATTTATTCTCAATCTTTTCCCTGCAGATACTATTTATCTTACCTTGCTTCCAATCGAAGCTAGAAATGCTGTCGGAAAAGTTGGAGAAGAAACAACTCCTGTTAAGAAAATGTTAGAGAGCATTGGCTTTAAATATACAAATGAAGTCGATCCATTTGATGGTGGCCCTCATTACCGCGCCAATATGAAAGATATCAAACCTATTAAAGAAATGTTTGAATGTGAAGTTCTGATACGCGACTCAATTATTAAAAGTGACAAGATAAGTATCCTTGCAAGTCTTCCAACTGTAGATGGTGGATTTAAGGCCGCTCTTATATCCGGAAATCTAAATAAAGGATCTAATTCACGTTTTATCATTGATCCTGAAGAAGCAAAAATTTTAGGCTTAAAAGAAGATTTTAATACGTTTGCAACATACCTATAACGAAAAACAAACAGGTGACTTATGAAATTTAAAATTTTAGGAAATTACTTTAATAACTCTTTTCATCTTCCACCAACGACTGGTCCTCATGCTGTCGAAAATATTATTAAACGCTCGTGTCCAGCAGATCTATCTATTCTTCTCTGGGAAACACCTGTGGACTACCGTGATGTAGATCGAGTCGTAGAATCAGCCAACACTGGTTTTAAAACGTGGAAAAAGCTAACTCAAAAAGATAGAAATGATTTTCTTAAGAAATATCAGGAAGAAGTTGCAAAAAGAAAAGACGAAATTGCTCTGGCCATTGCCTACGAGACTGGCAAGCCACTTTGGGAAGCTAAGACCGAAGCAGCTTCTGTTATTGGTAAAGTTAATGTCACCATAGAAGACTCGCTCCCTAGAATTGCCAATAAAGAGATTGAAAACATTATGCCCAAAACAAGTGGACATATCTATTACAAGCCCATTGGCCCTGCATTAATTATTGGTCCTTTTAACTTTCCTTGCCATTTGGCCAATGGTCAAATCTTAAGCGCTTTAGCTGCAGGAAATTCAATTGTTTTTAAACCTTCTGAAAAAACTTGCTACTCAGCTCAACTTTTAATCGAATGCTTCCATGCAGCTGGATTCCCTAATGGTGTTGTCAATCTTCTACAGGGTGACGGCGAAGTAGCGCGACGACTTTTAAAAGAAAAGTCTCTTAAGGCTGTTTTCTTTACAGGATCAAAAGAAGTTGGAAAAAAGATTTTAGAAATCACTCATCACGATTTATCAAAACTTGTTTCACTTGAACTTGGTGGAAAAAATACAACTATCCTCCATGATGATGCCAATCCCGATCATGCTCTTCAAGAACTATTAAAAGCATGCTTTCTTACAACCGGGCAGCGCTGTACCTCTACTTCTATCGTAGCAATTCAAAGAAATATTCATGAAAAATTTATCGCTCGCTTTCATGAAATGTCTAAAAAAATAATAATTGATCATCCTGTTGAATACGCACGAGAACCATTCATGGGACCTCTCATAGACCAAGGAGCAGTTGATTCATATTTACTGTTTATGGGAATGGCTAAACGCGAGGGCATCCAAGAAATTATGCGAGGTAAGCATATTGAAAAGGCTAAAAAAGGTCATTATGTTTCCCCATCAATTCATTTAGCCGAAAAATGGAACAATGACAGCATGTTCTTACACAGCGAAATATTTGGTCCAAACGTAACATTTATTCCTTATGATACGATCGACGAGGCCATCAAAATTGCCAACGCAACAGAGTATGGGTTAGCTGCCTCAATTTTCACAAAAGATGCAAGCATCTACAAATTATGTGTCGAAGAAATAGATTCTGGTCTTGTGAATTTTAACCGCTCAACCGTAGGAGCTTCTGCCAAGTTACCTTTCGGCGGAGTAAAAAATTCTGGTAATTATCGACCTGCTGCTTTAACAACGATTGATGCTTGTGTTTATCAAATGGCGAGTTTGGAAGTTTTGTCTGACGAGCCTGATGATATTAATACAATCATTGGCTTGGATCTATAATCCTAAAAGCACATTTTTGCTTGAAAATGTGAATTGAAACGTGAAGGAAGGTCTAGGCATTCTTCTTGAAAATTCATTTCAACTGATGCTGGAGCTCTCGATGTTTCTTTTAACGATTCTTCTGAAATTCCAGAAAAGTTTTCTGATACCCTTGAATAAGTGACTGCCATTAAGACAAGAAATGGAATATATAACCAATTCTTCATCAGTATTGCTTTTTATTGACAAGAACACCGGCATCTAGTGCCTGTGCTAAATTATTATTACTACTTTTGACCTGCTCAACATCTATATGTGAATTTTTTTGATACAAATCAATAATTTCTTTTTGTTTCAAAATTTGCTGCGAACGCTTAAGTCGTGCTTTTTCAATTAAAATAAATGACGACATGTTTTCATTGTCTTTATGCCCTACAACTTCTTCTTGCGGTTTCTTGCTCTCGCTCTTCGCCTCCAGGCCAGCGAAGGCCATAGTGCTCAACGAAGAGACTTCCTCACTTGCACCAAGTACTTCTTCAGACTCAACCATGGGCTTTTTAAATGGTAATATTTTTGCTTGAGTGGACTGATTATGAGCATCGTGAATCTCATCCATAGAATCAGGGCTTGAAAAATCACGATAAATCTTATGCTCAACCCTTTCGTTCACTAAATCCGTAAGAGAAAGAAACTTCCCGCCATTGTGCTTAGTTGCGATATCCCCGATCTCTTCAGGAGTTATCAGTCGCAAGAGATTCATAATAAGAAAGTTTTGAATGGCCATACTAAGACTGATCGGCTTATCCAAAATAAAACTTGAGTAAATATATCAACTAGTCTTTAAATTTGACTAATTAGACCCTGATCTCAGCTCAAAATCACCATTCTAATCCAGTCATTCGGATTTTCGCATAGTTAAAATAAAGTCTTCGAAATACCAAAAAAGCACTGGACATTTAGGCCAATAATTTTTATAACTTAAAGACTTATTTCTATGAATTATTGGGAAGTGGCGCAGTGGTAGCGCAGTAGACTGTTAATCTATTGGTCGTGGGTTCGATCCCCTCCTTCCCAGCCATTTTTTAAAATCGCCTTTTATCGCCAACATATTGAACGGCAATTTCCAATCATATTGAAGACTTCCATCCGCTAAAAGTAGGTTCGATGAGATACGGGTTCGATGAAAATCCCTTTACCTTTTTTACTCATCGTAACTTAGAAAGTCATAATAATTTTCCATTTTCCAATAGCCGTTTTGAGTTTTGATTTGATCGATATACCACAGAGAATTATTATTCTGCTCATCCTCTTGTAAATAAGCTCCATGAATACAAATGGATTCCTGATTTTCTATTAATACGGACCATGACTCAATAACTTTATTACAATTCCAATTGTATTCAGACCCTAAAGCGTATTCATAACCTGGAGATCCATCTTTGTTTTGTATTGTGACAATTGGAACAAGATGAGAGTCGTCATCATCCACAGAGGCACAAAGGGCCTCAACATTTTTTGCACTAAAGCATCTCCATTCGTTATATGACTCCCACTTATTTTCATCGCTAATAGCAGAAGAAAGTGCAGGAGTTCCTTTCTCTTTTTCCTGCCTTAATAAACTCCAGTCTTCTTCGCTCAGAATATCATACGAGCTATCATGCAAAGAAAACGAAAGAGTAGAAGGAAGAGCTATTGTAAATATCAAGATTATTCGGACTAAGTTTTTTTGCATGACTTCAGTTCCTCCAGATATTTTAGAAATGGCCCCATATTCTTTTTGCCCTTAGGAGTTGAATTAATATAATCTTTCAAGACACTCTTGTATTTTGCGACTGCTTCTATCCAAGAGACTGAACGCCCCAGCTGACCTTCGGCCAATTTCTTTTTTTGAAACAACCAGCGAACACCAGCTGCAATATTTATATTGGGATCATTTAAATTCTTTTTAGTTAAAGTCAGGTAATGGTCTTTAAGTTCACCCTTTTCATTCCCAAGAATTTTTCGAGTATCATTCGTTACTTGAGTCAATCCTCTGGCACTATTAGAATTTTTTTTATCAGCCAACTCTAATGGATTGAATCCGGACTCCGACGCAATCAATGCCTTTATGAGATTTGGATCTAATGGTTCAGTCGGCATCAAAACATCATTCCAATACTTGGTCCATCCTGAAATAAAAGAATCAAACCTGTTACCGCTATCAAATCCTAGTGGAATTGAACATGGCATATTTTCAAGTTTTAAAAAATATTGATTTGCAATTTCAGATATTTCATCAGGATACAGCTGATCTTTTCCAGATGGATTATCAGCACAATGCTCGTGGCGAACCGTCTCTGATCCAGCTGGATTTTTATTACTTGGTGGAATATGCAATGGATGAATTTTAACCCAGTGTCTGCCTGGAGGGCAAAAACGCCAAGGATGAATTTTTTTTCCTTTTTCCATGCTTTATTTTCCTCTTGTTAACTATAGTTGAATAAAAAAAATTTAACCCTAGTCGTTCTTTGGTATTTTCTTAGGCAACTCGTTCTCTTTTATCATCTTCTTTTCAGAAGATTTCACCCTACGCTGTAACTTTTTTAAATCTTCCTCTGCTGCAAGTTCTTCAGGTTTAATCCCTCTGTCGCCAAGCATACCCCGAACACTTTTGTTATTTTGAAGATGCTCATCAGTTATTGAATCTTCTCCTAACAAGTCATTCTGTTTTACCTTAAAATTTGTCATTTCAGTTGCGAGATTTTTTGCAGCAATTGTTACGGTTGGTAGGAAGTCTGCCAAAGGCCTTCCTTGAGGAACCAAGAGTTTGGTTTTCATGTCCTGAGTTGTAAAGCCACCAAAAAGAACCTGATCCCCTTTCGAGCGAATACGGCCAAAGCCAGAATCATCGACTCCTCTTTCATAGATATTTTTAGAAAGTTCTGTTTCTGACTCAGTTAATTTCTGACTCAGTTAATTTCTGACGGGCCTTTAAGCGTTCTTGTAATTCAATATGCTCTTCAATAATTTCCTGTTTTCTTGTTTGCACAGCAAAATAGGTCTGGGCAAATGCAATCTCATTTTTTCTAGAATCTCCATTCTGAGCGATCAGGTAACAGGCGTAGCGGGTGAGCATAATATCAGCGACTTCTCTCTTAGATCCTGAGCCAATATCGACCATTTTGCTGACGTCGGCAAAATGGTTTTGAGAATCAACACCTGCGTTATTACAGGAAGTAATGGCCTTCTCAATAACATTTATGAAATTTTTCCATTGCTCGTACCCCAACAAAGTCATCAAATCTCGGGCATACCAATAATTAGTATTGGATTCCTCCATCACATTTAGAATGCTATCAAACTGAGATTTCAATTTTATAAGATTGCTATGTTTCATATTAAATCCTTTTTCAATTATAGGATTTTTTACTCTGAAAATACAATTATCTAAAGTGATAGTTGCTTAGGTTGCAAAATATTTTTCACTTATAAAAAATTTCCGAGAGCATTTAAAAAAACCGAGAACAAGACCGAGAACATTTTATTTTGTTCTCGGTTCTTTTAAGCTGTCCTTAAGCATTCAATTTTGCTAACGTCAAAGTGAGGGTTTTGAAGGAAAAAGGTACGATAGTCGATACACCTTCCCAGCCATTTTTTTAGATATCATCAAATCCTCCCTTATTTAATTACCATTTATCGATATTTCTAAGGATCTTCTATGAAAGAGCAGTTATTTTCCAAAGATTTCCACAATAAACTTAAAAAAAATGTTGAAAAAACTTACCGTGATTTTATCGAAGACCTTCGCGATGATTTTAAACGTGGCTTCACCACTGATGTAGTTGATATTGATTTTTTAGATCAGCTTTCAGACATACTAGAAGACGAATGCTTTGATAAATATTCACCTCTAAAATTTTACTGGTTAAACCTAGTTGATAACATTGTGTACATTATTCAGCTTCATGAAGAACTTTTAATTGAAGAAGATGTTGATACAGATGAATTAACAGAAATTGAGGATGAATTATTTAACTTTTGGAACGAATCAGAGCTTGCTGAAAGTTTTTTAAATTTTTTAAATGATGGCTCACCAATTATTGAAGCTTCAAATAACCTATTGCCCTTATTAGAAAATCAAATTATTTCATTTTATGTGCTTCATTTAAGCTTGTATCAGCAAGAATTTGACGATGCTCTTATGTATCAAACCATTCCAGAACTGGGTGATTATGAAAAGAAGTTCTATCTGGGTGATGATCACCGTAAAGTATTTCTTAATAAAACACCTGAGACTTTTCCCTCCCTTCCTTTGCGCTTCATTTCGCCAGAGCAAAAAGTGCTTTCAATTGAAATTAATGATAAGGCCATGACATTGCCAATTGAAACTACTCCGGTTTCTCTAGTCGTTGATGAATTGAACCTTTTTATTTTGCCCAATAGCGAATCAGGAGAAAAAAGAATTGAGGAGTTTAAAAAGAATATTTCTAAGGCTTTGGCAAATATTAAAAAAGTTGCACCTCATCTTTACACAACCTTTAAAAGTTTCACTCATACGATTGTGCCTGTAGATGAAAAAGGAATCGTGAGTTATTCAATGCAATCGCTCCCGGGCTACTCATCAATTAATATGTATGACCGCGATCAATTGGACTTAATGGATGATCTTCTACATGAAAATGGGCACCATTATTTAAACACTTTTTTAAATAACCAAGATTTGATT
>JAQTTZ010000030.1 GCA_028710485.1 Bacteriovorax sp.
TCTTGAATTAAACTGTCCTTTTGCCCATAATAAAGTACCGAGAGCTTTTATATCTGAGGGGTTAAATATTACTTTGCCTGCACTGGTCTAATATCTACTCGTTTTTCTGGATTTGGCATCATCATCGCGGCTGCTGACCATCCATGACAAAGGCCCATCCATGTCTCTACTTTTCCATATTCTTTATAGTAGACTTCACCTTCGGCCCAGCTAGACTTCGTTAAATTTTCAGCTCCTAGGCCCAGGAGTAGATCATATTTTTCTGAAGGAGATAAATGATTAAAATTTTTTTTGCGAATTAATTCTTTAGCGGGGTGGGCCTTTATATAATCGTAAGCATCTTTCCAGTCTCCAAAACGCATATTGGAGTCATTGTATCGATTTCCCAAAGTTCCTTCATAAAGCGGCCAGTAAGAATCAGACCAAGGTGCTTTAGAAACATTTTTAGTTAATAGTTGGCGTTCCTCCATTTCAGAAAGAGTATAAATCATCTTGCTGGCATCTTCCACTAAATCCTCTGCACGATCACCGCGAAGGATAAGTGATTTATCAGAAGAAAAGAACGATTTTTCAATAACTTCTTGCCGACAGTTTTTCTTTATTTCTTCCAGGAGTTTTAAATCACCACCAGCTAAAAGCCCTCGAGAAAAGAGAAGCCCAATAATAATTTTTGCTAACATTTATTCACCTTGTATAAACCTTTTCGGCTGCATCCTACCCAAGTAATTAAGTAAGAAACATGATGAAGATCATTTTGTGAAAGATTTTGAAAGAATCTCCAATCAGCAAAAAAGCTTTGCTCGGAATTCTTTACAATTCATGGATTAAGCGATCAATTATGTTCATGGATAATATTGCAAAATTTTTAATTGGTTTCGGTTCACTTTTAATTATTTGTGGTCTCATCTGGTACGTAACTGGTGGCAAAATTCCACTTGGAAGATTACCTGGAGATATTCGAATAGAATCGGAAAATACCAAGTTTTATTTTCCAATCACCACCTCCCTTATTGTCAGTGCGATTCTATCATTGCTGGCTTACTTGTTTAGGAAATAGATATATTTAAAATTGGTATGCTTTGCGCACAATCTTTTATTCTCTTCTCTGAATGAGATTGATAAACTTTTTGATTGTCGGTGTTTGAAATAGGATAAAAAACTTCTATGAAAACCTTAGTTTTTTCTGCAAAAAATTTAAAGAAAATTTACAAAGTAGGGGAACTAGAAGTTCAGGCCTTACGTGGATTGGATTTGGAACTTTTTGACAATGAAGTTGTTGTTCTCTTAGGTCCTTCTGGGAGTGGTAAGTCTACTCTATTGAATATTTTAGGAGGGCTAGATAATCCGAGTTCCGGTGAAGTTTTTTATAAAGATCACAATCTCGTAACCTCTACCGCAAAAGAGCTTACACAGTTTCGACGTGATCATGTCGGATTCGTTTTTCAGTTTTACAATCTTATTTCCAGTTTAACAGCGGAAGAAAATGTTCAACTTATCACTGATATTTCTAAAAATCCCTTTACGCCGATGGAAGCACTCGAACTAGTTGGGCTTAGTCCTAGGGCCACTCATTTTCCTTCACAACTCTCTGGTGGCGAGCAACAGCGCATTGCGATTGCTAGGGCCGTGGCGAAGCGTCCGGATATTTTACTTTGCGATGAACCTACTGGGGCCCTCGATGTCCAAACAGGCAAGCAAGTTTTAGCGGCCATCTTACGTGTCAATCAAGAACTTGGTACGCTGGTTTGTGTGATCACTCACAATGCCGCGATTGCAGGTTTGGCAGATCGAGTAATTCATTTAGCAGATGGAGGAATAAAATCTATCATCACGAATTCCAAGCGCATGGGTCTGGATGAGATCCAGTGGTAATGTTAGCTTTAAATAAAAAACTTTTGCGAGATCTCTGGCTGCTAAAGGTTCAAACCATTTCAATTGCAATCATTGTGATAGGTGGCATCGCCATCCTTCTTTCCTCGTGGAGTTCTTATCAGTCGCTAAAAAAAGCACGTGATGATTTTTATATCAATTACACCTTTGCAAATATTTTTGCAGAATTTAAAAGGGCACCAGTTGGATTAATTGCTCAACTTCAGCAAATCCCAGGTATTCAATCTATTGAAGGAAGAATTTTAATAGATGGGATTGCCAATCTTCCAAATCAAGAAGAGCCCGCTGTAACAAGAATAATTTCTATTCCTTCTGGAATCCAGCCAACGTTGAATAAACTTTATCTTCGCAAGGGAAGGTTGCCGGTGGAAGGAATGGAAGCAGAAGTCGCCATCCATGAAGGTTTTGCCAAGGCCCATCGATTACAACCAGGAGATCTATTTCAAGTTTTAATCGAAGGTCATCGAGAAGATGTTCGTGTCGTGGGTATTGCGATATCTCCTGAATATATTTATGCCTTGAGTGCCGCTTCTCCCTTGCCAGATGACGTTCATTTTGGCGTGCTCTGGATGTCCTATCAAACGCTCTCAAGACTAGCTAAACAACAAGATTCAATTAATAGTATCACTGCTAATTTTGGCCTCCATTTCTCTCCTCCCGAGGTCATTGCAAAGCTTGATCAAGTTTTAAAAAAATATGGAGCGCTTGGTGCTTATACTCGCGATCAGCAATTGTCTCATATGTTTGTGCAAGATGAAATTGCTCAACAAAAAGGAACGGCAATTGTAACACCTCTCATTTTCTTGAGTGTCGCAGCTTTTTTAATTCACGTTATTTTTTCTCGCCTCATCGCCTTGAATCGTGCTCAAATTGCCACCCTTAAAGCGATAGGTTTTTCAAATTGGGAAGTCGCTCAACATTATTTAAAATTAGTAATTCTGATGTCATTGGTTGGAACGCTACCTGGGATAGCAATCGGAGTGTGGATAGGGAAAGTGTATTCTAAAATTTATTTGGACTTTTATCATTTTCCTGAATTAAATTTCTCGCTTAGTTACTTGGCCCTGGGAATTGGTATTTTATCGGGTGTATGTCCAGGTGTTTTGGGAGCGTGGCAAAGTATTCGAAATGCTTTTCGCTTAGTACCTGCCGAGGCCATGCGCCCTCCTATGCCACCACCTTTTCATAGAACTATCTTCGATAAAATTGCGTCCAAAAAGCACATAACTCCAATGTCTAAAATTATTTTTAGAAATATGTTTCACCGGCCCGATCGGCTTCTCATGATTATCGTGGGAATGGCCACTGCCCTGGGAATAATTGTGACTTCTCTTTCATGGAATGACATGATCACTCAATTATTGGAAACCCAATTTCAGCGTATTCAACGTGAAGATATTAGTATTAATTTTCTGCATCCCGTTTCTGAAAATGGACTACAAGAATTGAAAAAAATGGACGGTGTTATTTCGGTAGAAGGATATAGAAGCGTTCCTATTCGTATTCGCTATCTTAATCGCAAACGAGAATTGTCCATCACTGGATGGCCCGATTCGACCCAAATGCGCCAAGCTCTCGACATAAACCTAAGAAAGATTATTCTTCCCGAAGAAGGTTTAATGCTGGGCCGATTTTTCCATAAGAATTGGGGACTGGAAATAGGAGATACCGTTGAGATAGAAAATTTAGAAGGAACACAGAAAAAATACTTTGTAAAAATTGCTGGCTTTACTGATGAAATGTTGGGTCTGAGTGCCTCGATGAAAATTCAATTCTTATGGAAGCTTCTAGGGGAACAGACTGGATATAATATGGCGACCATCAAGGCGGATTCTAAAAAAATAAACCAACTCTATATTCATCTCAAAGATATCCCAGAGATTTCATCTGTCGTATTGAAAAGTTCTATGTATAAAGGATTTCAAAATACTATGGGAAAGATCATCCGAACTTCCACAATTATTCTGGTTACATTTGCCCTCGCGATCGCTATCGGTGTAATTTATAACTCCATACGTGTTAATTTTGCTGAACGCTCCTGGGAGATGGCCAGCCTGCGCGTGATAGGATTTGAAAAATGGGATGTCTTTACCATCATCTTTGTAGAAATTGCAGTTCAGGTCGTCCTATGCATAATCCCTGGTTGTTTTTTTGGGTATTGGTTCACGCGGCTGAGCTTACAGGGAATTCACACTGAAACCTTTGCTCTCCCTGTGATCATTCATCCCCAAACCTATATAAAAGCTTCTTTGTTTGTGTTATTTTCATTGGCAGCAAGCTCGTGGCTTGTGTACCGAATGATCGATAAATTAAGCCTTGTAGATGCCCTAAAATCACGGGAGTAAATTAAATTGAATAAAAAAATTAGACTCATAATTTCTTCCGGCCTGATCATTTTATTAATTGCTGTGGCATTTATCTTCTTTAAACCACGAGCGATAGAAGTGGAGATGGTAAAAGTAAATAGAGGAGTTTTTACGGACGAAATTCACGCTGACGGATTTTTTCGTGCAAAAAATAGATACACGGTGACCGCCTTTGGCGAGGGAGATATCAAACGAGTTGACTTAAAGGTTGGTGATATTTTGAAAAAAAATCAAACCATCACTCAATTGTATTGGGATGTAAAATATGTGCCTGTCAGGTCTCCGATTGCGGGAGTTATTACAAAAGTTTTTCGAGAAAGCGCTGGCCCGATCCATCGAGGAGAGCCAATTATCGAAGTGGTTGATTCTAGCGACTTGGAAATAGTCTCAGAGCTACTCACTACCGACGCCGCTAAAGTTAAAGTTGGCAATTTGGCGTTTGCTACGGGATGGGGAGACTCAAAACCAATCCAAGCTCATGTAACAAAAATTAGTAAAGCAGGATTTATAAAAATATCTGCCCTTGGGGTAGAAGAAGAAAGAACAGAAGTTATTATGGAACCAGAAAAACTCTCGCTGGATGAAAAGACAAAGTTGGGCCATACTTTTCATACTATATTATCTATTCAAGTCGCGACCGTGGATGCTGCTTTAAAGATTCCGGCAGGGGCCTTGTTTCGCGATGGAAGTGCCTGGGCCGTCTATCAGGTGATTAATGGAAAAGCGCAGTTGAAGCATGTCACTATATCCTTACGTGGTAATGAAGAAGCGATAATTGTCGGAGGACTTCAAGAGGGAGATATTGTTATTAATTATCCAGGTGATTTAATAAAAAATGGAACTTCTGTAAAATCTAAAAAGGATTAAAAATAAAACAATTGAAACAAACCTCTTTGAGACGTAAGCTAATGTTATGGATAAAAAACTTTCCCCTCATGAACTTTCTATTTACTGGCTTGAAGAAGTGGTCATCGGGCTTAATTTATGCCCCTTTGCTAAAACGCCTTATCTTAATGGCCTAGTCCGTTTAATTGAAAACGAGTCAACTCTTGAAAGTGATCAGCTTTCTTTTTTCCTTGATGAACTTGAACACCTTCAGCAAATACCTAGCTCCGAGTTGTCCACCACATTGATAGCTTTTGTGAACGATGACAATGATTTTGCTGATTTTAATGATTTTGTCGGTTTGTGCGAAGACATGCTGATAGAGTCGGGACTCGAAGAGCATTTTCAATTAGTCGCCTTTCATCCCCAGTTTATGTTAGCTGATATTGATCCTCTTCATCGCTCTCACTGGGTTGGTCGTTCGCCTTATCCCACTATTCATATTATAAGAAATGCTGAAATTGAAATAGCGCTTGCAAGCTATACTGATATGATTGGCATACCTGCTCGCAATGAAGGAAAACTTTTAAGTCTTAGTGAACAAGAGTTTGATAATATTTTTTATTACCTGAGATAAAATGAAGAAAAAAAAGTCCTCCACAAAAGTTGTTGAAAAAGTTATAGAAAAAACTATTAAGACGAATTCAATGAAAGTTGACTCCTTTTATTTTTGGGATGGCGATGTTCTGGTTTTTAATATTTTAGGAACACCAAGTGCCAAGCAGGATGCCATTGGTAAGGTTAAGGGAAATCAGCTAAAAATAAGTGTCACAGAAGCTCCTAAGCGCGGAAAAGCTACCGATCATATGGTTCGTTTTTTAGCAAAAATTTTTGAAGTTCCAGTGTCAGATATCGAAGTCGTTTTTGGCCGTATGAGTATTCATAAACAAGTACGCATAAAATCACCTAAGAAATTACCACCAGTTTTTATTGAACCAGATGCTTCATAGAGTGTGACCGATCACCACGATTAATTTTTATGTTCGAAAAAATTTATTTTTAAAAAACCACACTTTCAAAATATCAGCACTCAAAATATAGAGCGTAACAATAGTTAACATTACCGCAATATTTATCATCGGCAATGGAACTAATCCTAATTCACGGGCCCAGGGTAAATAGGGAAGTGAGAGGGTGAGGATGGTGCCAGCAAGGCTTAACAGAATAAGATATTTGCCAGGTTTGCTTTTAAAAAAGTTTTTTCTAGTCCGAATAATAAAGAGAATGAATAATTCAGTTAGCACCGATTCGACAAACCAGGCCGTTTGAAATCGAGTTTCAGGTGCTTTGAAAATATATAACAAAACTAAAAAAGTAATAAGATCAAAAAGCGAGCTATGAATTCCAAAAATAATCATATAGTTGCGGATAAGCTTTAAGTCCCACTTCCCCGGCATAACAATTTGTTCTTCATCAACATTATCTGAGGCAATGCTCAGGTAGGGAAAATCTGTAATAAAATTGGTAAGTAAGATTTGTTTTGGCAACATAGGCAAAAAAGTTAATATCAAGGAAGCTGCTGCCACACTGAACATATTGCCAAAAGTAGAGCCGGTATTGATAAGAATATATTTTAATGTGTTAGCAAAAGTTTTTCTACCTTCCTTCATTCCCTCCACTAAAACCATGAGGTTTTTTTCGAGTAAAACAATATCTGCAGCCGAGCGGGCTATATCGACTGCATTTTCTACTGATATACCGACATCTGCTGCATTGATTGCCGAAACATCGTTAATGCCGTCGCCAAGGTAGGCTACAGTGTATGATTTTCTTAAAGCTTGAATGATCTGTTCTTTTTGTTGGGGTTCAATTTCAGCAAAAATATGAGTTTCGCGTGCCCTCATTACTAATGCCTCAGTACTCATTGAGAGAAGATCTCTGCCTATTAAAATATTGGGAGCATTGATACCAATATTTTTGGCAATCGACCTTGCTATGTTTTGGTTATCGCCAGTAATTATTTTCAATTGAACTTCTAACTTTTTAAGTTCATTTATTGCTTCAGTAATTCCCGGTTTAACTGGATCATTAAGCAAGATAAAACCAGCAAAGACCATTTGAGTTTCTTGTTCTTTGGAAATATTGTTTGTCGTAACTATTTTTTCACAAACTGCAAGTGTGCGAAAACCATTCTCTCCGTATTTCAAGAATTGCTGTTCCAGGAATTTACGGTAAAGTTCAACGGGTTGAATACTGCTATCACTCAAACGAACTTTGGAGCAAGTACTGATAATCTCCTTAAATGCGCCTTTGGTGATTAATAAATTTTCTTTGCCAGTATTCACGCCAGTATTTACTAAGATACTTAATCTTTTGCGGATAAAGTCATATGGGATTTCTCCTAGCTTTTCGGGCAACGGAGCTGATTCTATTTTTATTTTTCTTAAAGCGACATCGATGGGATTAACATAACCTGTTTCAAATTGAGCATTCCAGAAGGCAAGCTTTTTTACATATTCACTCTCAACGCCTAAGCTATCGACCACTATGGAGACACTTATTGTGCCCTCGGTGATTGTTCCTGTTTTATCCGTGCATAGTAAATTGACTTCACCTAGGTTTTGGATTGATGACAATTTTTTAACGATCACTTTTTTCTTTAGTAAGCGATCTGCTCCCGCACTCATAGCAATGGTAGTGATGGCAGGAAGTAATTCGGGGGCCATGCCGACGGCCAAGGCAAGCGCAAACAATGCAGATTCAATAACTCCTTTATGAAGTAATAAATTTACGATTAAAATAAACAGCGAAAGAACTAACGTTATTCTCATCAGAAAAAAACCAAAATCGTTGATGTTTTTTTCAAATTCTGTTTCAGTGCTTACGGACGCGCTTTCTGCGATATTGCCAAAAATAGTATCTTCATCGATTGCAATGACTAGTGCCTTACCACTTCCGCTGATAATACTTGAGCCTTCCCAAAGGCAATTTGTTCTTTTGGCCAATTCTGTATTCTCTTCTAATACTCCAGTTTTTTTGCGAACAGGAAATGATTCTCCAGTGAGACTTGCTTCATTGGCATGAAGTTCATTTGATTCAAGGATCAGGCAATCTGCGGGAATCATGTCTCCTGCTTGAAATAATAAGACATCACCTGGCGCTATGAGATTGGAGAAAATTTCCCGTGGCCGTCCATCTCTTATCACCATGCTTTTTAAAGCAATCATTGACTGCAATTTTTCAACAACTCTTCCAGCTTTTCTTTCTTGTATAAAACTTAGTGTTCCTGACGATAAAACGATCAATAAAATAATGGTTCCATCTGTTGGATCGCCAAGAAAAGCAGATAAAAAAACTGCCCCGATCAGTAATAACATTAAGGGACTTTTATATTGTTTGAAAAAAAGAATTAGATCTTTTCGTAATTGAGACTTATTACCTCGAAGTTCAGGCGAGAGTTTATGGACTTTATCAACTTCCGATTGATTCAAACCATTCTCTGAACTCTGAAGTTTTTGATACCAATACTCTTTATCAAATTTCCAAAAATTTATTACAGAGAACGATTTCATATTTTTTCATTATACGACAAAAGGCCCTACTATGACATCTGGTTTTTTCTCTGATTGACCAAGCTTCCAGCATAACTTAGTACTCCTAAAGCAAGAAAAACAATTGCGAGAGCTTTATAGGCCCCAATTGATATTCCTGCCGTTTCGTACGCTCCCAAAAAAACTGTCAAAAAAGCTAAGATAAAAAAAATCAAAGCTGCACTATTCATATAAATCTCCTTTCGTAGTGATTTACTTTCGCTGGCCGTTTATTTCTTTTCCTTCTCAGAATTATCCTTTTCTTGGTCATGCATCATACCTTTTCCTTTCGCATGCATTTTTCCCATATGATTCATCATCATTGCGCATCCATCTTTACCCATCATGTCCTGACAGGATTGCATCATTTCCTTTCTGCAATCTTCCATTGGTTTATCGGAACGAAGACAAACAGCCATCTTCTCATGGCTTGCGGCCATGCTTTGTCGCTGTTCAGTGGTGGGCTCAGCCATTTTATTTTTTGTCTTTTCGACACCGAATGCTGCTGTATTCGCAAATGCTATAAGTATTATTAAAGTTGTAATCGTAGTCCTCATTTCAAAACTCCTTTGTTTGTATCCTCGCTACTAGAAGAGCAACTTCCATGCCAAACGATAAGCTAGAAATAATTTGCGATTGTCTTTTAAAAAAAGTTAAAATAAATCAAAGGAAAATTATGGCATTTTTTTTATCTACAAAAGGACAATTGCATCCATACCGTTTTAAATACCTCGAAGGTGAGTTTGAAAAGGCACGGATGGAGAGAACTGAGATTCACTCCGAATTTTCAAAAAAAATCCCAAAAACTCTTCCCCTAGATCAGATAGATTTTTTTGCGATAGACGTCATGAATAAACCAGTTTTGTCAAAATCTGTTGATTCACATTTAGTTGAGATTCGCGACCAAATGAAAAAGTATAATATTCGCCATATTCCTTTAGTTAAAGATCATATGATTATTGGAATGATCTCAGATCGTGATCTTTTAAAGGTTGAGTTGACCGGAACCTTTTTATTTTTAAAAGCGGAAGATATCATGACAACGGTGCTGGTTGTGGCCGAAGAAGAAACTCCGCTCGCTCATATCGCTCGTGTATTATTGGAAGAAAAAATTAGTGCACTTCCTATTATTGATAAATCCCACAAACTTGTTGGCATGATTTCTAGAACAGATATTTTAAAGGCCGTTGTTTATAATCGTTTGGTTTTAAAATAAATCGTTAATTTCTCATCTTTATTTCACCGCTCTTTTTATGATTATTTGATTTATTTTAGCTGATTCAAATCAGCTAAATATTCATATAGTAGATCGATAATTAAATTAAGGAATGAGAAAGAGTTAATCTTCAAGGAGGATTTATGAAGAAACTGTCGCAGCTTCTATTTTTTATGAGTTTATTCACTTTCAAAGCAGGAGCTCAAGATAAAAAACCGTGGGTTTATTTTGATCTTGGGGACACTGTGGTAAATACAAAGGACATGAAGCATTTAAAATATATGAAAGGTGCGCGTGAATATATGGATGAGCTTAAGCGCGAAGGGATTAAAATTGGTATCATTTCCAATATTCCTGAAAATTGGGGGATGGATTATGATGAAAAACTTCAAAGCTTAAAAAAAGTTATTCAAGATGGTTGGGATGAAGATAGGCCATTTGATTGGAGCGTGTTCGAGGAGGTTATTTTACCTTTGAAGAATTCTGAAATGAAGCCAGCTCCAACTTTATTTTTAAAAGCTATAAGTAAAACGGAGTCTTGTCCCTCAGTCTATATTGGCGAAAGTCCAAAAGAAATTGCAGCAGCGAGAGATGTTGGAATGGCCGCTAAACTTTATAATGAATCGGACGAAGAAATTTATATTCCAGTAACTCAGGTTAAAGCGTTTATCGCTGACAATTATCACAGAGACTATGATAAAAATTGCCTCTAGTACTTATTAGAACTTACTCCTCTTGGAGCTGGTTAAGATCTTTTCAGCAAAGAGAGCAGTGAACATCGCAAACAAAGCCATCCCCGTGAGCATGAGTAGGATACCCAAAATTTTTCCTTGAATGCTCACGGGGGTGATATCACCATAACCAGTAGTAGTGGCAGTGGAGAATCCCCACCAGAGGGCATCAATGAAACTGTGGATTTTAGGATTCACCTCAGACTCAATCATATAAAAAATAAGACAAAAAAGACCAATCAGCGAATTTCCAAAAATGGTCAAGACAATGAAGACTGGACTTTTTATTAAGATCAGCATTTCTAATACAAAATATTTTAAGATGAGTATGTGGTTTAGTTTTTTTTGAGTATCCATTTTATCCTCTCGTGTTTACTTCAAGATTAAAACATTTTTGAAAATACGAACTCATCGCTGCTAGAACCTTTAAAAAAATCTGCATCTTTGATGAATTCAATTTCTAACATTCCAAGTTTTTTAGCGAGCTTGTGAGACGATGTATTTCTGCTGTCGCTCCATGCTTTCACTTCGCGAACACCAAGCACATCTCTTAAATAGGCAAACACTTCTAAAAGTCCTTCATAGGCAAGGCCCTTCCCTTGAAAGGTCCTGGAGACAAGATATCCGATTGTGGCCACACCGTCTTCTTTGATTCCAACTTGGAAGTGGGCCATGGCCCTATTTGTTTCTTTGTCTCTTCCAAGCCAGTTGAGCCAAAGCTCATTTTCTTCAAAAGATTTCCGTGTGGCCCAACGAGCGCAGCGTTCCCGCCATTGTTCGATCGATATTGGTTCAAATGGAACAAAGTGATGAAGTTCAGTGTCTGAATATAATTCGTAAAGTTTTGGCGTATGACTTTCATCAATTGGCTCTAGTATGAGTCTTGAAGAATGCAGAGTTGGCTGGCCTGTAAATTGAGTTAAATCCATTTCTCAATTCTAATTCGAGCATTCGATGATGTCCAGAAGCTTGGCACTATTGAAGATGTGAGTACATATTTCAAATTTTTAACAATTCATTCCAGCCCGTAAGATACCTTTTGGATTTGTGAACTTGTTTCATATACCAGGACTCTTTGTTCACCCCACATGCCGCAATTTTAACGGTTTCATGGCCCTCACGATAATTAATCCTATCCATGACTTTCATCAGTTCTAAATCCTCACTGGTATCATTTTCACCAAATAAAGAATTCTGATGTTCATTGCTATCTTGGATACGAGAGAGTTTCACCAGTGCTTTTTTATATTCAAAACCATTAATAAAAATTCCATCGAGAATTTTCCACGCTTCACTAATGATTTTTCTGGTATCACAAGTGGGACTTATAAGTAACGCTGAATCAGCGCGAGCATATTGAGGAACTTCTTTAAAAGGATTTGTCCTGATATAAATTTCAATTACCTGACAAACAGATTGCTGTTTTCGTAATTTTTCACAAGCAAGACTGGCATAACTTGCAACTGACTCTCGGAGAGTGGCAAGATCAAAAACAGGATTTCCAAAAGTGCGGCTACAGACAATTTCTTTTTTCTTAGGCGCTTCAGTATTAAGAGGGAAGCAAGAAATTTCATTTAACTCATCTTGAATCATCCTCCCTATTTTGGTGAATTGTTTTTGAATGAAAAGTTTATTTTTATAATTGCGAAGATCAGATGCTTTATGAATGCCAATCATTTTAAATTTAATTGTGCTCTGTCTTCCGATACCCCAGATATCGCCAATTTCTACTCTTGCTAGGGCGTATTCGAGATTAGCTCTTGGAAGAACGCTATAAACTCCTTTAGTCCTTTCGTCTTTTTTGGCAATACGATTAGCAAGCTTTGCCAGAACCTTAGTCCTTGCGATGCCAATGCCTACTGGAATGCCTGTATTGCGCTCGACTGTGTCTTTAATATGTCTGCAGTAGTCTTCTATTGTTTTTTCATCAAGGCCTGTTAAGTCGAGAAAGGCTTCATCGACAGAGTAAACTTCTATGTTAGGAGCGAATTCAAAAAGAGTGTTCATCACACGATCCGATATATTGGTATAAAGAGAAAAATTGGCAGAAAATACGGCAACATTATTTTTATCGCATATTTCTTTAACTTGAAAATAGGGGACACCCATCGCAACCCCAAGCTTTTTTAATTCATTGGTCCTGGAAACAAAACATCCATCGTTATTTGAGAGAACTCCTACAGGACGATTTGCCAAATCCGGGCGAAATAATCTTTCACATGAACAGTAGAAAGAATTGCAATCGACTAAAACAAAAATTTTTTGGTTCATGTGATAACGCCAGCGCTGGCAATAACAACTCCCCAGCAAATCAGGCCTTCATTGTTTTCAATCACAATGTCTTTATATTTTGAATTATCGGATTTTAAAATAACTGCATTAGATTTTTGAAGGACCCGCTTACAGATCATTTTATCTTCGAAGCATATTACGCAAACTCGCCCATGAAAATCTTTTCTGGAGCGATCAACAATTAATATCTGTCCTTGAAAAATAGTGGGCTCCATTGAGTCTCCTGCTGCTTCAAAAAAAAATGTCGAGAATTTATTTTTTACAAAAAGCGAATCGAGGCTTTGGTATTTTTCAATGAAGTCGTCACTGATTCCAAAAAGGCCGCAGGATAGTAATGCCTGAATTTTTGGAAACTCCGTATTGGTTTCACCGACTGGAAGATCAATTGCTTTTAAGGGGGAAAGTGTGTCTTGTATTTTATCGCTCATAAGGGCCAAGTATAACTTACGTAAAAACTACGCACAAGTCTCCTGGAGACTTTATCTCATTTTTTAGTAATATCATCTGGTTATGTCACAGGAAAGGATTAATTAAAAAACACCGCCAGGAAGACGGGGTATTCACCTTGTTCTTTTTTTATCACATTTATAATCTCTCTCGATGATTTTTTAAATTGAGCAGCAGAGGACCAAGATTGGATTGTTTCTTTTGCAAAACCAAAATGATGAACACCCATCTGTTTTGGATCGGGATGAAAAGAGCCATCCTCTGCATCAAGATCAATAATGGCGAGAATGCCATCGGGAGAAAGCAATTTTTTTAATTTAAGAATCATCTTTGCAGGCTCTTTTAAATGATGAAAGGCCATGGAAGAAATGATTAAATCAAAACCATCTTCATCAAACTCTTGTTCTTCTAAATTTAAAAGCCTTGAATGAACATTTTTATTATCGTAAAATTTTTGATTAAAAACTTCCAACATCCCAGGAGAGGTGTCGACTCCAGTCAATTGGCTTGCTCCATGAACAAATTGAGAACCGAGAAGGCCCGTTCCGCAACCGACTTCCAGAATTTTAATTGCATCTTTTTTAGTCAGATGTTTTTTGATTCCTTCCGCATACTGCTGGTTGAGTTTTATTTTTTCAGGCGTGTCCCAAGTATTGGCGATTTGATTAAAATGGCTCAAGTATTGATCCTTATGTATTTTACTTGTAGTGTTTATTGCAAGTTTACATCAAATTTTCGTTTTTTAACAGAGATATCGTTTTGGATATCTTCTACACCTAAAATACTGTGAACTAACATTTCAGCCTCAACTCTATCTTCGCGATCTTCTACATTTCCTGAAAGCTTAACCAATCCATCTTTGACTTCAACAACAATTTCACTTGCATCGATATTTTTATCTTTGGTCAATAATTCACAAACATCTTCTTCGATTCGCTCATCACTTCGCTTATATCCTTTGGGACCGATGCCATAAAAATTTTTGCGAGTACGAGTTCTGCGATATAAACCGTCTGGAAATCTTGGATACTCACCAACTCTATTCTCAGCAATAGGCCAGCGATAATTATGTTCTTCACCATCAGTTTTATACTGTTCTTCAAAACTCAAATCACCACTTGGCGCATTTTTCCATTCTCTGTCATCATCAATTATAAAAGAATTGTCGTACTCCGCGCGCGCGCGGTAGCTGCTTTCTCTTCCGTGAAAATCAGGTTCAGAAATTAGATCATGGTCGTGTCTAAGTCTCTCGCGCGACTCCAGTCTCTCTGGTGTTGCTTTTCTTTTTGCGAAGCGCTTTTTTGTTTGCGATAAAGAACGATTTTGTTCATTACTGCCATGTGCATTTCGACTCATAGTAAACTCCTCTTTATATATGGAACAAGCTAGGACAAACATTTTCCAATTATTGATGAGCATTTTATTTGCCAACGTTTTTCAAAGGAAATAGGCCAGCTTGGAGAAAGATTAAAATCTTCTTGCGGACTTTTGTTACCTTTTTACAGGGCAATATAGGATGTGGCATGAAGCTTGTACTCTTTTGTTGAAAGACCTGGAAATTAAACGCGCGAACTCATCTATTTTTTCTAAGTAATTTTTGGAGTAAAAAGCATGATTGAAAACGAAGAATTTATAATCACGCGAACGTTTAATGCTTCAAGGAAACTTCTTTTTAAAGTGCATACAGATCCAAGAGATATGGCCAATTGGTTTGGTCCAAAGAGACTTAAGACAGAAGTTTATAAATTTGATCTAAGTCCAGGAGGTCTTGTTCATTATAGTTTGACCGCTCCGGAGGGTCATCAGGTGTGGGGGCGATTCGTATATCGTGAAATTGTATTAAATGAAAAAATTGTTTTTGTCTCTTCCTTTTCTGATAAGGATGCGGCGATTTCTCGGCATCCAATGATTGCAACCTGGCCATTAGAAGTTTTATGTACAGTTATTTTTACCAAGCAAAAGGCACAGACGACGCTAACATTGAAGGCCATTCCAATTAATGCAAATGAGATTGAGAGAAAAACTTTCGAAGAAGGTCATCGTGAAATACAGAAAGGATGGACTGCTACATTTGATCATCTCGAAGATTATCTTGATTTCGTTCAAAAGTAAGGTTGGCAAGCTGATTAGCTTATTAAATAATAACTGATTGTTTAATAAGCTATTGCCTGCATTGATTGTCACTTTTAAGATACGCTCCTAACTTCACTTCTTCTATCTTTAAGGACTTATAAAATACTGGTTTTTTTTAACTAGTTGGTATAGCAGGAAAGACCATATTTAGGACTAATTAAATACAAGAGCACAACTTATAATTAAGTTATGAAAAACATAACAACTAATTTTACATCGAGAAGTGACAAGGAATTATTCTGCAAAATAATTCTTTTCTCAACCCTCGCAATTGGCGTGTGTTCAATTGATAAGAATAAAAGTTCAAAAATAAGATCGATCAAAATTAGCCATGTCTATAACGATCAGTTTGGAGATTTTGATAAGGTTCACATTCCCAATAAACCACCCGTCATTGCTAAAATGATCTCGGTATTAAATCCGGAATTTAGTTCTTCTAAGTTAAATGATGTAGCAGGTAAAATTCATCAGGTATTTTCGAAGTATAAAATAGAGCCGCAAATCATCGTGGCAATCATTGATACTGAAAGTAAGTTTAATCATGAGCTGGTGTCCTCAAGTGGTGATTTATCAATGGCGCAAGTAAATGTGGAAGTATGGAATAAAGAGTTTATGCGTATGAATTTAGACTTAATTGAACCTTCGAAATTAAAAGTAGATCAAGTCTACTCTTTGGAAGTTATGGCCCAAATTCTGCAAATTCTAAAAACTCGTTATGAGAAAAAAGACCGCAGATGGTATGCTCGATATCATTCTAAGACAAAGAAACACAAAAGAGAATATCTCTCTAAATTAGAACTTCGATTAAAGTTATTAGAAAAATCAAAACTACTGGCACTTCAATAGGTAGTTTTAGCTGAAGATTCACTCCATTTTCTAAGCTTGATATTATTTTGAATATCTTCTATGCCCACAATTTTTTCTATTGCCATTTCAGCATCAAATTTGTCACTGCGACTGGCAACGGTGCCTGAGAGTACAACGGTGCCATTTTTTACTTTAACTTCAATATCACTAGCATCGATATCCCTGTCTTTCATTAAAGTATCACAAACTTCTTCTTGAATTCGTTCATCAGAACGCTTGTACCCTTTTGGACCTACTCCTGCAAAGTTTGTATTTGAACTTTTATAATTTCTTTCTACGGTATCGGCAATACTGATGTCCAAATATTCATCCTGGCCATAGTTTTGGTGATTAGATTGATTCATAAACATCCCATTCATTTATAGCAATATTATTTTCATAATTTTCCAGATCGACTGATTGTAGTGCATTTAAAAGTACTTCTCTTTCATCCTGAATTTCAAAACGTGTTCTAAGACCTAATTTACGAAATACGAGAACGGAGGGACTCCATCCAAAAGTCGCATATAGCAAAAGAAAGGGCGCTTGAATGAGAGAACCCCAAAGCCAGTTACTATTTTTTTTTGTCATCGCGGTCGATAGTTGGGCCATTGTTACCCCTGAAATATAGGCCATCATCACTCTGTCGATATCCCATTCTTTATCTAGAGTATTTAAACGCTGATTAATAGCAATGGGACCATTTGCAATGGTAGATTCAATAACGGATATGGTTTTTAGATCAATTGCCCTATTAAAGGATTTAGGGCTGTGGTTTCTTACTCTGTCATGGGGATTTTTGACGACGTTAAAGGATTGCAAATACATAAAATGCTCCTGTGTTATAGGTTCATAATATTTATTGCAAACTAATGCCCAACTTACTTGAGTGTATTGAATCTTTTTCAGATTGCGTTAGTGACTTTGAATTTTCTTGAAATCACGGTCCCCGGCCATCGCCACCACGACATTGTCATCAAGATCTCCATCGTCGGATTCACTAGATTCCGTAATACGTGCCGTAACAGAATTGTAATCTGTAAAAGAGCTTTTCTTAAAGCAAAGGCCCCACCAGGCGGGCGAGATCTTCTTTAAATTCATTAATCCTATTTCGAGTCTTATAATCTTTTAGTTCTATAATTCTTGATTGATGCATATACTTCATTTGTAATTCATTTAACTCTGTTGCAAATGATTTGTCGTAAATGGCGAGAGTAAATTCAAAGTTAATGCGAAGACTGCGTGGGTCTAGATTAAGAGTTCCAAATAAACAGTACTCACCATCAACGGCAACCGATTTTGTGTGTAACATTCCATCTTTAAAAAGTGCAACCTGCACTCCTGCCATTACAAGTTCTTTCAAGTAGGAGCGACTCGCATATTGAGTGAGTATAGAATCTACTTTTTCAGGAGTTATTAAAATAACTTTCACTCCTCTTTTGGCCGCAGTCATAAGCGCATAAAGCACGGATTCACTCGGGATAAAATAAGGTGTAGTTACTACCAGTCGATAGCGTGCAGAGTAAATTGCCATGATCAAAACTTCTTCAATGTTTGAATATTTGAGAGCGGGGCCGGATGGTAGGCACTGGATATGAGTGTTCTTGTTTTGGGACTTATCTATGAAAGTAGATTCTTTTTCGAGTGCCAGGAAATCTGATTTTGTTTCAACACTCCAATCACTTAAGAAGACAAAATTCATCGCTTCGACCACCGGACCTTTCGTTTTGCAAAATGCATCTATCCAAAAACCTACGCCTTCATTTTGTTTAAAATAAAGTGGATCTGCTAAGTTAAGACTTCCTGTATATCCAATGGCCCCATCAATGATGAGAATTTTTCGATGGATTCTTAAATCAGGGCGTGCAAAAAAAGAGCGAATCAAACCAGAAGGCATAGCTGATTGAATAATAATTCCAGCTTTTTTTAGTTTTTTAGCGTTAGGTCCGTCTAAAAAATCTGCACTACCAATTTGATCCAGCAACACTCGACATTTTACGCCACGTTTTACAGCTCTAATCAAGGCTTCACCAAAATCATCGGCTAGACCGCCATCATTCCAAATATAAAATACCATATCACAAGATATAATCGACTGATCAATGTCGTTTATCATTGAGCTGAATGCACTCTTGGCGTTTTGCAAAAGTTCGATATCGTTTCCTGCTAAAAGGGGAGCATCAAAAAATCCTTTCACCGTAAAAGCGAAAGAACGTGAAGGTTCAGCTAATAATTTCTCGTTAGAATTTTTAGCAAAAAGTTTTTGGAGTAATATTTTTATAGTTGAGGCCGTAGACTCTAATCGTTTTAAACGTCTTTTCCCCAAACGATACTCACCTAGGTAAAGATAAAGTATTGTCCCGAAAATTGGCAAAAAAAATATAACACTAAGCCATGCCCAAGTAACACCACTGGGGAGTCTTCGCTCCAGTATTCGAGTGCAATACCAAAGTCTGAGGACAAAATCTAAAATGAATATAAACGTGGGAATAGAAATTTGATTAATCATATAAGATCTAGTCCACCATATTAAGCAATCACATCCTGAAAGCTTTCAAGTTTTTCTTGATCAAATGTTTCAATTTGACAAAGATTTCGTTCTGAAAATATTTTAACAACCGTAATTGCATTTTTTGAAGAATTCTCGTGAGCTGCATGTTCCAACATTCCAGTGGCAGCAGTGATGTTTCCAATTGAAAACGCCAGATCTCTTGAGATACCTTCAAGTTCACTTTCATCCGCTTTCATTTTTTGTTCAAAAATTCTCTCTACTTCTTCGATTGCCATAAATACTTTTTTAACCTCTGCCCTTAAAACTGATGTTTTTATCAATTCTAGTTTTTGAAAAATCATTTTTTTAAAAATAGAAAATGAATTATCTTTTCTTAATGCTCGTAAAAGATCTAGGCTTAAAACATTGGTTGTACCTTCCCAAATACTAAAAACTTGATTGTCTCTATAGAGTCTGGAAATACCACTGTTTTCAATATATCCAACTCCTGCAAAAACTTCTAAAAGTTCACTGGTCCAAATGACAACTTTTTTAGCGGTATAAAGTTTTACGATTGGGGTTAGCAATCTTAAGATTTTACTTAACTCCTCTTGGTTCAAGTTTAATGAATTATCCTTGGTAAAAACTTCTTCGCTTCCAATTATTTCAGAAATTAAAAATGTTAAATGAAAGCAAGCATGGAAATCGACTTGGGCCTTTGCCAAAATACGAATGTTAAGAGGATGTTGATTGATTAATTTTTTAAATGCTTTTCTTTTTCCCGAATAATCTTTCGCTAGTGTAAGCACTCGGCGAAAGGCCCCAATTGCAGTAACGGCATTATAGAGACGGGTAATATTAAACATTGAAGAAATAAGTTTTACCCCTTCGCCTTCAATGCCAATCAGCTCTGCATCGGTACCGTTTAATTTAATTTCAGCGGTGGGAAGAGCATTGGTTCCCAGTTTCTCTTTTAATCTAATGATTTCAAAATGATTGAGCTCTCCAGTATCTTTTCGAAGTTCTATATAAAAAAGCGAAAGACCCTTACTACCAGCAATGGTTTGGCCTGCTTCATCTTCTGTTCGGGCCAAGGCCAGTGCCATATGAGCTGTAATGGCAGAACAAAACCACTTAGTGCCAAATAATTTCCATTTTCCGTCGATCTTTCGTGCCACCGTCTCAGTTGCTGAAACATCAGATCCTCCAGATTTCTCAGTCATCCACTGAGCAGAAGTCCAAAATTTTTCAGGATCATTAGAAGTTAAATGTAAGAATGCTTTAAGTTTTAGTTGTTCATTACCATATAATTCAATTAATTTTGCTGCACCATCAGTCATGGCCAAAGGACAAGAATAGAAAGCACTGGAAGGATGAAAAAGATATAATTTAGAAAATTGAATCATCCGAGAGTATTGTGCGAAGTTTTTATCATAACCGATTCTGACAATCTCTTCTTCTGCACTCACACGGTGTAAGTCTTTCCAGCCTCGGCTCGTTTTAATATCATCTATTCTATTTCCCCAGCAATCAAACTGTATGAGCTGCGGAGGATTTTCTTCTGCGTCTTTTGCCATCAAGGAAATATCTTCAATCACTCTCTGACCGAATGCCGATAAATTTGCAAAAATTTCTTTTTGATATTCTTCTGGGATTTTTATAGTTAAAAAAGATTTTAATAATTTATCATCATCAAACTGGTTTATTAAAATTGGCATGGTCTGCACAAAATCTTTCATCTCAAGTCCTCCTTAGGGAATAGGTATGACCTGTTTTACAAATTGAATATCAAGCATGACACTAACCTCATCACCTACCAGCAAACCTCCGCCACCAAGGGCAGTATTCCAGGTTAATCCAAAATCTTTAAGTTGTATTTTTGTGGTCGCAGAATATCGAATTTTCGTATTTTTCGATAAATCTTTAATCTCTTCATTCGTTACCTCTGTCTCGAGTTCAATAGGTTTTGTTATTCCGTGAATAGTGATATCGCCCACAATTTTTTTATCTGAGACGCTTGTCGATTTGAAAGTAATCAAAGGAAATTTTTCGGTATCAAAAAAATCGACACTTCTTACGTGCGTATCTCTTTCTTCATTGCGAGTGTTAACACTATTGGTTTCAATGCTCGCTTTAACACTCGATTTTGTTAGTTCCTCAGAATCAAGTACTAATGTTCCCGTAAATTTTTCAAAGCATCCATAAACCTTCGCTATCATCAAGTGCTTGATGCTGAAGCTTACGTTTGAATGTGATGGGTCTAGATTCCAAATTGTCTGCATATAAATCTCCCAATTCTTTTTGGTGATGTAATGAGTTTATCCAACTAAATGAATATCTTAATTCAAAGGAATATAAAATTAAAATTGAGAGGACCTATAACCAAAGGCTATAGATTTAAATGAAGTAGTAGTTTTTATTAAGACCATTAGACAAAATATTTAAAATTTAAAAAGCACTCTAGGACCTTTCGCGAGTGCTTAAACTTTTTTATAATGCTTACTCAAAAAATCTCTGATTAATGGAAAGGCAAGCATACAAACAAAATATGCAGACACTTGGCCTAAAATAGAAATCCAGGCAATTCCTTGAAGCATTTTTGAACTAGTAAATAAGAGAGAGCCAAATCCTAAAATAGAAGTAAAGGCCCCTAGTTGGACAGCGTGGGAAATTAATTTAGCGCTGGCGAGGGAGGTATGACCTTCTTTTTCTCGATGCCTGATATGAACACCCATATCTATGCCGGCAGCAAGAACTTCTGGAATCATTGCCACATTGAGGATAGTAAATGGAACATGAGCAATTCCCATAAAGGCGATGAGAAGGATCACGCAAAAAATTAATTGTGCCTCTAGCAATAATGCATCTTTGATGTTTTTGAAGTCCATCCAAAAAATAAAGAAAGCACCTAATAAGAAAAAGACCAGAACTAGTTTTCCGTCTTCAATTATATGATTTAAAATTTCCGCAAAAACTAAGGTGTCACTCCCAACTTCCATACCAGGGAATTCTTTTTTTGCCTGAGAAAGGGTGTGAGCATAGCGAGTGATATTATCGTAGTTACTTTGCTTTTCTTTTGGAAAAACAATAATAATATTTCCATCAATCCCAAAATTGTCATTTATAGCTCTTGGAATAATAGAGCGGTCGTACATTGGAGCATCGATCCACTTATAAATGTTTTCTTTGGAAATTCCGGTGTTTTTTTCAAGTTCTTTAGCATCGACTTTATAAACATACGATCGAAGCATTTTAAGCCTCTTTGAACGTTTTTTCATATCGGGTGGGACCAAGTCATAGATTGAAACAACTTGATCAACAGTGGCTGCATTTTCATCACTTCTTAGCCAATCTGTAAGTGCAATGACCTGTTCTTTATCGCGCGCTAAAATGGCAGAAGGAGAAATGGCCCGTCCAAAAATTGTGTCAGTTAATTGATTTATTTTTTGGAGTTCAGGTGGAAAATTATGAAGTTTATCAAAATCATACTCAAAATACGCACTAGCAAGGCCATAAATAAAGAGAGGGATAAAAAGAGGAAGAAATTTGATCCACGACAGCTTTATTGGATATTTTCCCAGTGGAAATCTCGATCGTCTACTAATAGCACTTCTTTCCGGTAAAAATTTTGCAATCATGGGGAAGGAGAGAACAAAAACTAAATAGATAACGATTATACCGATACCTGCGATGATACCTAATTCTGAAAATCCACGAAAATTTGAATAAGCTAAAATAAAAAAAGAGCAAGATGAAGTAAGGGCAGATGAAAATAGACCTCGACGGCTCAAGTGAAAATAAGTATTTCTAGTCGCAGTCTCTTTGTCTGCTCCCTTATGTCTTTCCTGGTAATAGCGTCTAATTAAATGAATACCAAATTTTGAACCAAGTCCCGAAAGAATAGCGAGCAAAAATCCTGTCAAAATATTTATTTGTCCAACGGCAAAATAAGCAAGTCCACCAGTTACGCACATTGCACTGGCAACAACAATAACCGTCGTGAGTGCACCTCTGAATGTTCCCAGGCCCCAAACCAATAAAATAGTAATGGCAATATTACTTATGATTCCCGTTTTATAAATATCGTTTTCAAACTGACGAACTTCTTCGGCTTTTTCTACATACCGGCCTGATAGACTGAAGGGAAATTTAGTCTCTTGATTTTGACCAAAAAGTGACTCTATTCCCGCATTGATTTTTTCGGCCAACTCTTTTGATTTTGCTAAATTAGTAGAATCGAAAGTAGGTCGCACTAAGAGCATGGCGTATTTTTTATCAGCAGAGACAAAATAGCGTTCTGAGCTTGTTGCCTTCTTTAACTTATTAAAAAATTTGTTTGCTTCTTTTAATTGATCTTCGCGGTCGGACTCATCGACAAGGCCTAGACCCGTAGTATCAACCGCTGTTTTAGAAAAAATAATTCGAGCATATTCAGTCAGCTTTTTGAAGTCTTTGCGTGGCATGATGTAAAGGGCCTTATCCTTGAGCATAAATTCTTCACGCTCATAGTAAGTATATTTAACATCTTTAATATTTTTAATTTTTTCGTCAATTAGATTTAGTTTAGATTCCGGATTAGTGATTGGCCCGACTAGAACAATAATATAGCCCCCGCCTCCGACTTTTGAGACGACGTGATTCATTTCTTGAATACTTTCACTATTTTTGGGAAGGAGGCCGAGAAGGTCCAAATTGATCTTAAGTTTGGAAGAATATCTCACCCCAAAAAAGGCAAATAAGATAAGGAAAATTGGTGCGATCCAATAGAATTTGAGGTTAAGTTGCAATAGTTTTTTCATGATACACTTGATAAGATTTTTTAATGAATCTGTACATTAGTAATATTGACATAATGAGAAAAAAATTATTATCTCATGCCTTAAAACATTCACAAATAGTAGAGATGCGTATGAAAAACAAATTGAATACTTTCTATAGCTTATTCCTAGTCCTGTTGGTTCTCAATGCTGCCCAAGCATCAGCCACTCCTGAAGATTTGATTAAAGACATTTTTGTAAAGGTCGGAAAAGAAAATTTATTATTAAATAATAAAACTAAAGAAGAAGTTGAATTGCATGTTGACTTCAATGAAATGACAAAAGTTATCTTGGGTCAGGAAGTCTCAAAGCGTTCTGCTGGTGAGCTTAAATGGTTTGAAGCGACCATTAAGGAAATAATTACGAGATCAGTATATCCTTCAGCACCTAAATTTTTAGAAAATGTTAAAATTACCTATAAAAAGACACGTCAAAATACAGATGATGCCAAAGTCTTTTCGAGTGTTAGTAAAAAAGGTGAATCGACAGATGTTGATTATCTTTTGAAAAAAATTGGTACAGATTGGAAGGTCGTGGATGTTTCGATTGATGATGAATCATGGGTAAAAACAATAAATGAGAAAGTTCAAAAAACTATAAAAGAAAAAGGTTGGAATGGACTGAAAGATCTTTTAAATAAAAGATTAAATGAATTAAAGTCTAATAAAAAATCATAATGCGTTTAATTGCAATCACCGCCACTTTCTTGATTTTTTCTTGTTCAATTGCAATGTGCGAGCAAGAGGAAACACCAACGAACTCTCGTGTCGTTAGTCTGAAAGAGGCAATTCAACTGGCCTTAAAAAATAATCTTGAAATTAAAACAGAAAGCTATAAATCAGCAATCGCTGCCACTGACCTCACGTTGATTAGAGGTGAGTTGCTTCCTAAAATCAGCACCATCGTAGGAGTTGGACCCATTAACGGTAAGAAGGGCAATTATGCTTTTTATCAGGATCAAAATACCTGGGGAGCAGAATATATTGGAAGTATTGAAGCCAAGATTCCTCTTTTTGTCTGGGGGAGAGGCGAGAATTTAAAGCATGCAGCTCAATTAAATACTGAACTTAATAAACTTGATGTTAATAAAAAACAAAATGAAATTATTTTAAAATTAAAAGAAGCTTACTATGGTTGGCAATATGCATTGTCGCTACTCGATTTTGTGAGCGAAACACAAAAAGATTTAGAAGATGCCGTTAAGGCTTTAGAAAAGAAAAATGAAAAAAAAGAAGATCTTCTTAGACTGGAAGTTTTTAAGTATCAAGTTCAAGAAAAGAGAATTGAAATTCTAAAAAGTGTTAATTTGGCCCAGATGGGAGTGGTCTTTTATTTAGGTGAAGAATTAAAGCTTGATTCAAATAGCGCTGTTCAAAATGAAAGGCTGTGGATTGAAATGGATCCTCGCGAGTTAAAGAGTGCAAATTATTATTTCGATTTAATGAATCAAGCTTCACCAGATTTAATAAAGGTTAATCTTGGCATTCAGGCAAAATCAGATGTTTTAATTGCTGAAAAAAAATCAACCAGACCTGTGTTTGGTGCCCTTTTAAAATATGATTATGCTCAGACTAATCAAAGAACGGCCCAAAATAATCCCTTTATTTATGATCCTTATAATCATAGCAGTCTGGCGGCGGGAGTTGGCTTAACTTGGGATATTGATTTTGGAGTTGGGCAATCAAAACAAGATAAACTAGTTTTAGAAATTGCTGAATTAAAATCAAAACAGCTTTATGCCAAAGAAGGGTTAAAGGTCCTTTTGAGCAAGGCCTATATGGAAGTGGGAGAGGCGCAAGAGAGAGCTGAAACTCTAAAAAAGGCATACAAGTCTGCAAAGAAATGGCTTACCAATATTGAAACATCTGTTGGGCTTGGATTAACTCCGGCCAAAGATATTATTGATGCGTATACGACTCGTGCGCTTGTCTTTAAAGATTATTACGAATCTCTTTATCGATACCAAATGTCGTGGGCACGCTTATCAGAGGCGACTGGGCAAGAAGTAGATCCGCTTTTACAATAATTTAAAATAATAGATGCGATATTAATGGTTAAGTCCAAAATAGTCGTATTGAAGAAAAATGAAAATACGCAGTGGACACCGCCAATCCGGCAGTTTGTTTCATGGAAATTTCAAGTCCCGTCACTTTATTTTGCGACAAATTTAAATAGTAATCATGAGCATAGTGGAGAGCAAATATTAGATGAATAAATCACCATGAAGTCATGATGGTGAGTCCCGCTAATGCGATACGCTCCTATCTAAAAAAGCGTGCATTTCTTTGGCAACAGAAAGTTCAGCAACGATCGCAACTAGACTAGTCGTCACAGCACCTGATGCTAAAAAAAGTATAACTATCTGACCTTCATCTTGCCGCTCTGAACGTTTAAGAATTTTTTACATGATCAGAAAATAACATCATTTTGGTGGCCATGATTAAATAAAGAATAGCGCCCAAATTTAAGGCACATATATGGCGAATGATCGATTGCTTGGCATTGAATCGGGCAAAAAAAGTTCAACGGTCAGACCGAAAAAAAAG
Source organism: Bacteriovorax sp. (assembly GCA_028710485.1). GTDB lineage: Bacteria > Bdellovibrionota > Bacteriovoracia > Bacteriovoracales > Bacteriovoracaceae > Bacteriovorax. The sequence goes on from JAQTTZ010000030.1 coordinate 26,191, forward strand.
GCAACAAATAAATGGGGACGACTTCTAATTAACCGCGCTAAGTAGTGACGATAAATTCCATTAACTTGATTAATAGAACTCATGACTAAACCTCTTCATAAATACAATTATTGCATGCGAAGAATTTTATTGGAGTTTAATATCATAGTTACAACATCATAAAAAATGAAAATGAGAACTTAATGAATTGGAGTTTTTCGACTGCGCGGGCTGATTGCAAATCCTTCAATCATCTTCTTATTAAATGCTGAACTCTCTTTGGGGCAACGGCTAGAGATAATTCCTTTATAGGACACAACTTCATCATCTTTCCATTTTGCTCCTGAGTTTAATAAAGCTTTTTTCAAAGATGGCCAGGTCGTAAGCGTTCGTCCTCTTGCCATTCCCGATTCAATTAAAACTCGAGTTCCATGACATATTGAAGCGATTGTTTTTCCTTCATTGAAAAAATCTTTTACAAAATCAATAGCTTTTTTATCATGAAGCAATGTATCCGGATTCATCTCTCCTCCCGGAATGACTAGAGCATCAAACTCCTCTGAGCTAGAATTATTAACAGTTGCATCCACACCAATACTTCTACCCCAATGATCTTCAGTCCATGCTTTTATTTCTCCCTCTTTCAAAGAGACAATAACAACTTCAGCGCCTGCATCTTCAAGTGCTTTCTTGGGAGCAAAAAGTTGTGATTCGTCAAAACCGTCTGCTGCAAGAATCGCAATTTTCCTGTCATGAAGCATATTATTTCTGTCTTGCATATTCACTCCAACTATTCGGTCGGTTCTTACCAATATAACTGCACACATAATGCCAAACTCAAGTGTTAATGAAGATGGGCAATTTTAGTTCTAATTTAGACAAGCAGGGAAAATTGTCGGGGCAATTTGGGTCTTTTTGAATTGTTGTTTTTTGGATAAATAATATTTCCTAATGCCGATAGGCTTAGACCTTACTTCGGCATCATCACCCAGGAAACACTTAGTGCAATTGCGAAAAAGAAAAATTCCGCTCAAAGTGTTTACTAACTTTGAAGATCCTATACGTGCTGAACTTTTCAGTGCCTCTCATTTGGAAAGGCATGCAGAGACAGTTGCATCCAAACATATTGTCACTGCTGATCCAACACGAGGAGTGGATCTCGCTGCCAGAGTTGCAGAGAATGAAAGTGTTTTAATTGAATCGTTTCAATTGATTGTTCAAACTGTTCGCGCTGAAAGATCAATAACTCCTGCAGCAGAATGGCTTATTGATAATTTTTATATTGTTGAAGAGCAACTCAAAGATATTAGAGAACATTTACCTCCAGAGTTTTATAAAGAGTTGCCTAAACTCGCAATTGGAGAATTTAGAGGCCACCCTCGTATTTATGCTATTGCCTGGGATTTTGTAGCTCATACGGATTCACTATTTGATCCGGAATTATTAAAACTTGTTCTTAAGTCTTATCAAAAAATTCAGCCGCTAACGATGGGGGAGCTTTGGGCCATCTCGATAACTCTTCGAGTTGTCATGGTTGAAAATTTGCGCCGTCTCGCTGCTCGTATTATTGGATCTCAGCTAGCGCGTGTAGAAGCCGATCACATTGCCGATGAACTTTTAGGGCTTGGTGGTTTGCCCAGAAGATCAGATGAAGAAATTATCGAAAGTTTAAATCGTCTTCCTCTTCGCAAAGCATTTGCAGTACAGCTTGTTCAGCGTTTGAGGTTTCAAGAGGGGGTGGTGGTAAATGTTTTAAAATGGCTTGATGAACGCTTAAGTTCTGAAGGTCTTGTCGCCGATAAAATAGTACAAGAAGAACACAATCGTCAGACTGCTGCCAATGTCACCGTCAGAAATATTATTAACAGTATGAGGTTAATGTCATCTCTTGATTGGCGTGATTTTTTTGAAGAAGTAAGTCTTGTGGATGAAAAACTTCAAGACTATCCCTTATACGTTCAAATGGATTTTTTCACTAGAGATACTTATCGGCATAGCTTAGAAGAGCTCGCTCGTGGTACAAAATTATCTGAACTCGAAGTGGCCACAGCTCTAGTCACAAAAATAGAAAGTGAACGTGATCATTTTAATAAAAACAATATTCTGATAGATGAAAAACGATTAGACCTGGGTTTTTATCTTATTTCCTCTGGTCGATATGAATTTGAAAAAGACATTCGTTTCAAAATAAAACTGAGAAGTCGTTTGCTCCGGTTATATGTCTCGCACCGAGAATTTTTTTATATCGGGAGTATTTTATTCCTGACATTTTTATTTGTAAGCCTTTGTCTCAAGGAAATGGACAGCGTTGCACGGGCCTTTCCTGTCTATTATTTATTGGGCCTTTTAGGTCTTTTTCCCGCTTCGGAGCTGGCGATCACCTTTGTTAATCGCCTGACTGTTTTTTCCCTGAATCCTCGTCATTTACCACGCCTGGATTTATCAAAAAGTATTCCATCTAATTTAAAAACATTTGTAGTCGTTCCAACAATGCTTATCAATGAAGAAGATATTGTAAATCAAGTTGAACAACTTGAAGTTCATTATCTCTCAAATCCAGATGATTCAGTTTACTTTGCAATTTTGTCTGACTGGAGAGACGCGCCAACTGAACATCTTCCTACAGATGAGCAGTTTTTATCGATCGCTATAAAACAAATCAATTATCTTAATAAAAAATACGGACCAAGTTCTGTCGGAAAAAATCGTTTTTCTATTTTTCATCGCCATCGAAAGTGGAACGAAAGTGAGCAGAAATGGTTAGGCTGGGAAAGAAAGCGTGGCAAGCTTCAGGAGTTTAATCACTATCTTCGAGGGGCCACAGACACATCATTTATCATTTCAGACGAACTTAAATTAGATATTCCAAAAGATATCACTTACGTCATCACGTTGGATGCGGACACTAAATTGCCCAGAGGTGCTGTTGCACAACTGGTTGGTACTTGTGCTCATCCACTCAATCATCCTAAATTTGATACCAAGTTAAACAGAGTGATTAAAGGTTATGGAATTTTACAACCACGAATTACGCCGACACTTCCTGAAGATAAAGACAGTACTCTTTTTCAACGCTTATCTTCTGGTCCTTGTGGGATAGATCCATACGCCGCGGCCGTTTCAGATGTTTATCAAGATCTTTTTGGCGAAGGTTCTTACACTGGTAAAGGGATTTACAACGTAGATGTTTTTGAACAAGCGCTTAAGGGACGTACTCCAGAGAATAGACTTTTAAGTCATGACCTTTTTGAAGGAAATTTTGCTCGTTGTGGTCTTCTCAGTGATGTCGAATTTTTTGAAGATTTTCCTTCTCATTTTGAGGTTTCAGTGGCAAGAAATCACAGGTGGACTAGAGGAGATTGGCAACTGTTACCTTGGATATTGGGCCGTGAGGGACGTTCAATTTCAGTTATCGGAAGATGGAAAATGCTGGATAATCTTCGAAGGTCACTTGTCACCCCGATGATTTTTTTCCTTCTTCTCGCCCTTTTTTTTATTCCAGGAATTATCATACATCCTTGGATGATTTTAATTTTATTAAGCCTTGGTATCTCTCATCTATTACCGTTTTTTGAAGATATCTTTTCTTATCAGAAGAAAATTCCCCTCATTCTTCAGTTTAGATCACTTGCGGAAGATTTAATTTTAGGTTTAAGCCGTTTTACTTTAAATATTATTTTCGTTCCATATCATGCGTGGATTCAGTTAGATGCTATCTTTCGAACATTTTGGAGGCTAGGACTTACTAAACGACATTTGCTAGAGTGGACAGCAAGTGCCCAGTCAAGATCTAGTGCCAGTCTTTCCATCAATAGTTTTATCAAACGAATGATTGGAATGGAGGTGGTGCTAGTTTTTTTAGCTTTTTTTATCTTTTGGTTGAATCCAAGTCATTGGGCAATATTTATTCCTTTCTTTATTCTTTGGCTTGGTTCACCAGTTGTTGCCTGGAAAATCAGCATTCCGCCAGAAAAGGATAAAGTTGTTCCATTAACGGATAATGATATTTTCATTTTAAGAAATAGTGCTCGTAAAATTTGGCGATTTTTCTCAACATTTGTGACAGAAGGTGAAAATTTTCTTCCTCCTGATAATTTTCAAGAAGACCCGCAGCCCATCATTGCTCATCGTAGTTCTCCAACTAATTTTGGTCTTTATCTTATGTCTACGATTTCGGCCAGAGACTTTGGATGGATTGGAATTCATGAAATGGTAGATCGATTAGAGGCGACTCTTCAAAGCATGCAAAGTCTTCCTCGCTACAATGGTCATTTTTATAATTGGTATGAAACAACTGACAAAAGAGCGCTGGAGCCTCGGTATATTTCTTCAGTTGATAATGGTAATTTGGCAGGTCACCTATTGGCCGTAGCGCAAAGCTGTGAAGAGATGGCAGGGGAAATAGATTACTCGTCGAAGATATTATCTGGTATTCAAGATAGTTTGCGCCTTCTAGTTGAAGCTTTTTCACAACAATCCGATTTTTTAATTTCATCCGTACTAAATGATTTAGTTAAACTTTTGTTAACGCCTTATGGCCAGGTTTCAGACAAGTCTGCTCACTGGGAAATTCTGTTATCAAGGTCAGCTTTTCTTTTAGATGAAATAAAGTTTTATGGTGGAAAAAAACATGAAAATGAAAATAATGAAATTCATAACTGGGCAAGTATAATTGAAGCAGAGATTAGGAGTCATGCCAGAGATTATTTTCAATTTAATTCACCCTCTATTAATATTGTTGGTGACCCGACAGAGGATTTAAAACAAAAATTAATTGGATTAGCATCTATATCACGCCAAATATTTTATGAAATGGATTTTAATTTTCTTTACGATCCCACCAGAAAACTATTTTCGATTGGTTATCGTCTGTTTGATTCTTCCTTAGATGATAGTTACTACGATCTTTTAGCGAGTGAAGCAAGACTCTTGAGCTTAATAGCAATTGCCAAAGGTGATGTCCCCGTGGCCCATTGGTTTCGTCTTGGGCGCTCGCTTACCTCCATTCATAAGGGAACTGCATTAATTTCTTGGTCGGGATCGATGTTCGAATACCTTATGCCTTCGTTGGTTATGAATACTCCTGCTTCTAGTTTGCTTGAGCAAACCTGCAGGCTGATTGTAAAAAAACAAATTCAATATGCCGAAGGTAAATTTATTCCTTGGGGAATGTCTGAATCTGCCTACAACTCTCGAGATCTTCATCTCACTTATCAATATTCAAACTTTGGAGTTCCTGATCTGGCCTTTAAGCGCGGTATTGGAAAAGATTTGGTTATTGCTCCATATGCGACAATGCTGGCGGGAATGTTTGATCCAGCTAGTGCTGTTAAAAATCTTAAGCGTCTTTCCGCCTTAAACGCTGAAGGTGTATTCGGCTTTTATGAATCTATAGATTTTACGAAGTCACGTATCCCTGAGGGACAAGAATTGGCGATCGTAAAAACCTATATGGCCCACCACCAAGGAATGTCATTAGTTTCAATCTCTAATATTATTCACGATGGTATAATGCTTAAAAGATTTCATCGAGAGCCTATAATTCAGTCCAGTGAACTTCTTTTGCAAGAGCGCACTCCAAGAAATATTGCGGTGGCAAAAACCCGAGCAGAGTCGGTAAAGGTTGAGCATGTGAATATTGGTGGTGAGAAAACCATTCGTCAATATTTTTCACCCCACCATAGAGTTCCAAGAACCCACCTTCTTTCCAATGGCCATTACTCTGTAATGATCACCACGGCCGGTTCAGGTTACAGTCGTTTTCGCGAACTCTCGTTGACGAGATGGCGTGAAGATGTCACCCGCGATAACTGGGGAAGTTATATTTACTTGCGCGATATTCACTCCCACGATGTGTGGTCCGCTGGGTTTCAACCAACATGCGTCGAGCCTTTAAAATACGAAGTTATTTTTACCGAAGACCGTGCAAAAATTTCTAGAGAAGATAATTCCATCGTTTCTCAGCTTGAAGTTTTTATTTCACCTGAGGATAATGCTGAAATCAGAAGACTGAGTCTTAGCAATAATGGAACAGAGGCCAGAGTAATTGAGGTTACTACCTATTCAGAAGTTGTGCTGAATACTCAAGGCGCAGATATAGCACATCCCACTTTTTCCAATCTTTTTGTACAAACAGAATATCTTCCGGAGATCACCTCATTATTGGCCACCAGGAGACCACGCTCACTTACTGAAGCTCCTGTTTGGATGGCACATGTAATATCAACCGATCCAAACGCGCTTGGAGAAATAGAGTATGAAACTGATCGAGCTCTATTTATTGGAAGAGGTAGGTCTATAACTAATCCGATTTCGGTAGAGGCAAAAAAATTATCAAATACTGTTGGTTCCGTTCTTGATCCTGTTGTTAGTCTTAGATCAAGAGTTCGGATTGAGCCTGGTTCAACGGCCACAATTACATACTCAACCATCATGGCCTCAAGCCGAGAAGAAATTATCAACTTAGCTGAAAAATTTCATGAGACATCATCATATGAACGAACTTCAAATTTAGCATGGACAGAAGCCCAAGTGAAACTTCACTACTTGGGAATTGATCACAGTGAGGCTAATTTATTTCAGAAGCTGGCCAACAGAGTTATTTATCTAGATTCTTCTCTTCGAGTTTCAAGTGATCTGCTAAAACGCAATATTCAAAATGCAACAAATCTATGGGCCTATGGCATCTCGGGAGATTATCCCATGGTGTTGGTTCGTATTGATAATATTGAGCAGCGTACACTCGTCAGACAACTTTTGCGGGCCCATGAATATTGGGGAACAAAACGTTTAATTGTGGATCTGATTATTTTGAACGAAAAGGCTAGCTCATACTCTCAAGAGCTTCACGATGCGCTTGAAGCAATGGTTGCGGCCTCAACATTAACTTCTGGTTCATATTTGCCACAATCAATTGGAAAGGTTTTTCTGATTCGCTCAGACCTTATTCCCGAAGAGGATAGAAATCTTCTTCAAACTGCAGCGCGAGCAATTCTCGTCGGTCGACAGGGAAATTTAGCTGAACAAGTTAAACGGATGATAAGAAAAACAGAAAAGCCTTTCACTCATTTAAGCGTGCAATCTACGAAGGCGGAAGCAAAATCAACATCTCTGACTCTACCCAAGCTAGATTTCTATAATGGTATTGGAGGATTTACGGCACTTGGATTAGAGTATGTCATTCATCTTAAAAATGACGAGTGCACTCCGGCCCCTTGGATAAACGTGATCGCTAATCCTCAGTTTGGTTTTCATGTTTCAGAAAGTGGTGCTGGATCTACCTGGTCAATGAATAGTCGAGAAAATCAACTTACTCCTTGGACCAATGATCCAGTTAGTGATCCCGCTGGAGAATGTTTTTATATCTTTGATCAAGACAGCCATGAATTATGGAGTCCAACTATTTCACCTATTCGCGTGGATAAGGCAGAGTATCTCATACGACACGGACAGGGGTACAGCCAATTCGAACTTCGGCATCATGGAATAAAAAGCACTCTCACTCAATTTGTTCATGAAAATTTGCCGGTGAAAATTTCTAAAATTGTTTTAAAAAATGAATTAAATACAAAACGCAATCTTACCATTACTTCTTACATCGAGTGGGTTTTAGGTTTTTCTAGAACAGTCAGCTCGACTTATCTCATCTCTGAGTATGATAAAAAAAGTAGAAGTTTATTAGGTTACAATCCTTGGAATCAGGAATTCGGATCACGTATATCTTTTGCAACTTTTGTTGGAGGTAATGATTCATGGACCGGCAATCGTACAGAATTTATTGGTAGAAATGGCAATATGACTCACCCGGAAGCACTTCTTAGCAACGATCCTTTTTCAGGCAATGTGGGAGCGGGAATGGATGCATGTGCCGCTCTTCAAAAGAGCATTACTGTTGGGGCAAATGAAGAGGTAACAATCATTTTTCTTTTGGGACAAACCGAAAATATTTTAAAAGCTCAAGAATTGATAGAAGAAATTAGCATTCTAAATATAAATGATAGCTTTAATAATGTGGTAGCAGGGTGGAATAATATTTTAGGTAAAATTCAAGTAGAAACTCCTGATCCCTCGATGAATATCATGCTTAATCGCTGGCTGCTTTACCAAACAACTGTTTGTCGTCTTTGGGCGCGATCGGCTTTTTATCAAGCTGGTGGAGCTTTTGGATTTAGAGATCAATTACAAGATTCCATGGCCGTCATTTGGACCAAACCTGAAATGATTAAAGGACAAATTCTAAGGGCCTCTTCGAGACAATTTGAAGAAGGCGATGTTCAACACTGGTGGCATATGCCTACTGGTCGTGGAGTTCGTACTCATTTTTCTGACGATCTTTTATGGCTGCCATATGTAGTGTCTTATTATCTGACTATTACACAGGATTTTTCTGTATTGGATGAAGTGATACCTTTTTTAAAAGGCCCGCTGCTGACGATAGAACAAGAAGATTCTTATTACACCCCGGAAGTCTCTTCAATGACTGGATCAGTTTATGAACATTGTGCTCGAACTATTGATCACAGCTTAGCTGTAGGCGTGCACGGTCTTCCTTTGATGGGAGGAGGAGACTGGAATGATGGAATGAATCGGGTGGGACACGAGGGAAAAGGAGAAAGTGTGTGGCTTGCCTGGTTTCTTATGTCTAATTTAAATGAATTTTCAAAAATCGCAGAATCTCGCGGAGATAATGTGCGGGCAGCTAACTGGAAATTGCACCAAGAAAAATTAAAAACGGCCATTGAAGATCAGGCCTGGGATGGAGACTGGTATCGAAGAGCATTCTATGATGATGGGAGTTCTCTTGGATCATCAAAAAATACTGAATGCCGAATTGATTCTCTTGCTCAAACATGGGGAGTAATTTCCAAAGCAGGAAACCGCGGGCGATCTGAACTGGCCATGAAGTCAGTTGAAAGTAATTTAGTAAAAAATCAGGATAAGATGATTCTTTTATTTACACCTCCCTTTGATAAAACCCCAAAGGATCCAGGTTATATAAAAGGTTATATTCCAGGAGTAAGAGAAAATGGTGGTCAATACACTCATGCTGCCATTTGGTGTATTTTTGCGTACACGGGACTGGATAACGGGCGAAGAGCATTTGAACTTTTTTCAATGATCAATCCCATAAATCATGGACTCACACATCTTGAGGCCCTTCGCTATAAAGTTGAGCCCTATGTAATTGCAGCGGATGTTTATTCAGAAGCACCTCATGTTGGACGCGGTGGCTGGACTTGGTATACAGGTTCGGCGGGATGGATGTACACCGCCGGGATTGAAGCCATCCTGGGATTTAAATTATCTGGGAATAAATTAAAAATTGATCCACGTATTAATCCCGAATGGAAAATGTATAAAATTATCTATCGTCATCTCAACACAACTTATGAAATAGAAGTAAAAAATCCCCAGGGGTTGTCGTTTGGAACAGGCAAAATATCAATGGATGGTGGAGCTGTTGATCAAAATAAAACATCCATTGAACTGGTTAATGATGGTGTCCATCATAGAGTTGTCGTTGAGCTCGTGCCGCAAATTATTGAAGCGTTGAACGTTCCTCATCATTAATCCAAGCACCCTCATTTTCTGATTGATAATCGCTGAAGGCTTTTTCTAAACCACCTAGTACTTCTGAGGTAGTTTCAAAAAGAGCTTTTGCCTTTGGCTCGTTAACAAGGCTTGATTCTTCATGACAAAAATTTTTAAATTGGGTGATATATTTTTCGATATTTTGTGCATGTTCTTTTGGATCATTAGTTTTGATTGATTGAAAATCCATAAATTCCTCCTTGCCCAAACTTTTTTATAAAAGTTTCTCTTGTTAGAAAATACTGCCAATGGAATCAAATGACATGACTTCGGTCGACATGCATAAAAAATCTATAGGACTTATAATTTTTTTATTTTTTGGGTGGATAGTCGTTTGGATCAGTAGAAGTTGTAAGTTTTTTAATCAACCCTCTTTTTAATTGGTCTCTTTCTATAATTCCCTTGGAACTAGGGATCATATGTGTTGAGAAGGGGGTTTTATCGCCTGTGGACTGAGCTTGAACAGTGATATTTATATGGACCTGATCGCCGATTAAAACGCCACCATTGTCCATTTTTTTGTTCCATACCATGCTGTAAGACTTTCGATCTAAAACACCTTCGAGTTCAAAAAAATAATTTTCTTTATTCCAAGGATCTTTTAGTTTTCCTTTAAAGACCGTTTCTAAAATAATTGGTCTTTTTATTCCTCTTATTGTGAGGTTTCCCGTGACGCTAAATTTTTTCTGAGGAGAAAATTTAAAAGGACCTCTGCTTTCAAATAAAACTTCTGGATAGTTTGTCGCTTGAAAAAATTCCATTCCCTTTAGGTGAAAATCTCTTTTTCCATCATTGGTATCGATACTATTTGCAAGGGCAATAACTTTAATATTATAAATTTCCCCTTTGTCCTCATTGATATTTAAAGTTCCATGATAGTCTTTAAATTGACCCTGGACTTTAGTCATAAGCATATAATCGATATCAAAAGCAATTTTAGAATGTTCTTTTATTATTTCAATTTCTCGCGCTTTGAGCTGGAGAGATATGCCCAAGGTCATAAGTGAAAGTAGAAGTATAAATTTCATAAATCCTCCTAGTAAGCGATATTGAGAGCAATACCGGGATGACCTTGATTATTTATAATTGGAGTGAAATCGTAGGTCGTTTTTGACTCATTAGCTTCTTTGTTGACTTTAGTTCTACCATTTTTTGCAGCCGTTTTTCCGATCATGTAACCGATGGCGATACCTAGCGGGTAATCACTGGCCCAATGAACGTCATTATTAACCATTTGAAACGCTAAGATTGAAGCGAGAGTGTATCCAACTGGTCGAATAAAACTATATTCTGAATAGTTCTCAGCGATGACGGTGACGCCCATAACTAATGTGGCTAAATGTCCTGAGGGAAAAGCATCATAGGCAGAGATGTGTCCTTGAAATCTTGACCATGAAGGAAAAGGGTGCCATTTCCCTCGGGGTTGAGTTGCGGCAACCGGACTTTCTCGTCCCGTTGAACGTTTAAGAATTTGAGTGACGATGCCTGTTTGCAAAAGTCCACTGAGGAGTTGACTTGAAGTTTGAAGAGCGCGGTAGTCATTAGTAAAACCACCAACGGCGAGAAAAGTAGCTGAGGTGGCAAGAGTTATCCAGCCATCTCCCAGAAAAAATGCAGTAGATCCTGCATCTGTTGGGCCCCTGAATAATGAGACACCGAAAACTTTTATCATATCTTTGGTACTATCTTTATTTCCAAGGTGGATTCTTCTTCCAAATCTCTTGGTTTCGTTCGCTATCTCTTGATCATAGATATAAAGCAGAGTTGTAGAAGCAGCTATGACCCCCCAGGCTCCAAGACTCTC
>JAQTTZ010000138.1 GCA_028710485.1 Bacteriovorax sp.
AACCAGCGTCATTTACGGTAATTTAAGTCCAGAAGTACGCCGAGAAGAGGCACGACGTTTCCGTGAAGGTGAGACCGATATCCTCGTCGCCACCGATGCGATCAGCATGGGGCTGAATCTCCCGATATGGCTTACATTGAACTCTGTCGCAAACATCATAAAAAAATTGTTATCGGCACAACCGGTTATAATGAGCTTCAAAAACAGCAGATTGCGGAAGCCGCAAAAGACATAGCGATTGTGCTTGCGCCAAATTTCAGTGTTGGCGTGAATCTGTCATTAAAATTACTGGAAATGACTGCAAAAGTAATGGGTGATTACACCGATATAGAAATTATCGAAGCGCATCACCGCCATAAAGTTGACGCGCCTTCCGGTACGGCGTTACGGATGGGTGAAGTGGTTGCGCAAGCTTTAGGGCGTGATTTAAAAGACTGCGCAATTTATGGGCGCGAAGGCAATACCGGTGAACGCGATAGAAAAACCATCGGTTTTTCCACCATTCGCGCCGGAGATATTGTCGGTGAACATACCGTAATGTTTGCGGACGAAGGCGAGCGCGTTGAAATTACCCATAAAGCCACCAGTCGGATGACTTTTGCTAATGGCGCGGTAAGGGCAGCAGTTTGGTTGGCGACGAAAGAAAACGGTCTATATGATATGCAGGATGTGTTAGGGTTAAATGTGAATGACTAAACCTTGATAATCTCGTACAATTAGCCACAATTATTTTTTTTACAGCGGGATGCCTTTAATAAAAAGCGCATCCCGTTTTTTCGTGTGAGGTACAGATTTTGAGTAAACCTGCATTGCTGGTATTAGAAGACGGCACAGTATTTAACGGTGTTTCCATAGGTGCGGATGGCTGCTGCGCGGGCGAGGTGGTGTTCAATACCGCGATGACAGGCTATCAGGAAATCTTAAGCGACCCCTCTTATGCGCGGCAAATTGTCACTTTAACTTATCCGCATATTGGCAATACTGGCACGAACCATGAAGATAATGAATCGGTGGGGGTATTTGCCAGCGGCTTGGTGATTCGTGATTTGCCTTTATTAGCCAGCAACTGGCGGTCTGAAAAAACGCTGCAACAATATTTAATAGATAATAATGTGGTAGCGATTGCCGATATTGATACGCGCCAATTAACTCGCTTGTTGCGGGATAAAGGTGCACAACGTGGCTGTATCGTAGCTGGAGAAAATGTCACAGTAGAAGCAGCGCAAGCCGCGATTGATGGTTTTGCCGGATTAAAAGGTATGGATTTGGCGAAAGAAGTCACTACGCCTGAAATTTATGAATGGACAGAAGATACTTGGGGCATCCAGCATGGACATAAAGCAGGTGAAGATTTAACCAAGCATGTGGTGGCTTACGATTTTGGCATTAAACGTAATATTTTGCGCTTATTAGTAAATCGCGGCTGTCGCGTGACGGTTGTTCCTGCTCAAACTCCCGCTGCTACTGTGTTAGCGATGAATCCCGATGGCGTGTTTTTATCGAATGGCCCTGGTGATCCAGAGCCTTGTGATTACGCTATCGAAGCGATTAAAGCGATTCTGGAAACTAAAACTCCTGTGTTTGGGATTTGTTTGGGGCATCAATTATTAGCGTTAGCCAGTGGCGCAAAAACCTTAAAAATGAAATTCGGTCATCACGGTGCGAATCATCCGGTACAGGAAAAAGCCACCGGTAAAGTGATGATTAGCAGTCAAAATCATGGCTTTGCGGTGGATGAAGCGACTTTGCCTGACAATTTAATTGCGACTTATCATTCCTTGTTTGATGGTAGTTTGCAAGGACTTAAGCGCACCGATTGCCCTGCGTTCAGTTTTCAAGGTCATCCAGAAGCCAGCCCAGGGCCGCATGATGTAGAAGCGTTATTTGATGAGTTTATGGCGATGATGGCGAACTAAAACCTAATCGAAAGGGGTTATAAAATGAATTGGCAAGAAGTCTGTGACCATCCTAGTTTAAAAGATTTACCGTTTAAAATTGAATTGGATGAAACGGGGAAGATTATTATGTGTCCGGTTAAACTGTATCATTCCATTTTTCAAGGTGAGATAGAATTTTTGCTTCGTTCTTTGTTAAAAGGCGGTAAAGCATTGCCTGAGTGTGCAATTAAAACAACTAAAGGTACAAAAGTTGCTGATGTTGCTTGGGCATCGCTTGAACTACTGAGTAAAATCAAAGGTGAAACCGATGCTTCAATTGCGCCAGAAATCTGTGTTGAGGTGATGTCTGAAAGCAATACAGAAAAAGAGATGACTGAAAAAAGAGCGTTGTATTTTGAGGCGGGCGCAAAAGAAGTTTGGCTATGTAGTGAAAATGGGCAGATGCGTTTTTTTAATAGCCAACATGAGTTAATTCATTCTGAAATGGTATTGCAGTTTCCTGAAAAAATTGAAGCTTGATTAAACACTAGGAATACTCATAAGAGTAGATTTGAAAGTGCCTGTCGCTGAGATTTATCGCCGTGTGGATAATGAGGATATGCGGGAGTTTTTGCAGGCAAGTGAAAGAAATTCTCAACTGCTTGAAATATGATGCGTAGCTAAATGAATAACAAAAAAACTAAATGGCTTGCTTATACTGTTTTGGTTGGATTTACTCCTATCATATGTAGGATATTTGCATGGTTAGTTGCTAAAAATAACACAGTTGAACTATTAGCTTCTTCAGATTTTGTAGCTCTTGGCTTGGTTCTTCATATTTCGATTATCAATGAAATAGAACACATGTCTGATTTTGAACAGTCATGGAAAACAGGACAGAATGGATTTTCTATAGCTTTTATCACTTTTTATGGTGTCTTCTTTGCAATGACGTTAATTGGTGGTGACATTGTAGATGTAGACAAACTCAAATACTGTGTTATTGCTCTTGCTGTTGTCTCTCTCTTTATTAGCTATTCTGTTTTTGACAGAATATCAAAAATTCCTGGGTCAACTTGAGTGAATTCAGTATGACAAATCTTATAATTATCATTACAGTTATCTTATGTATTTCAGGAATTGGATTTGCAGTTTGGTCAATTGTAGATACTAGACGCAAATATTATAACGATTACTTATCTAGGAAAAGACATGATTAAAAATTTCATCTATTTAGATGAAGAAAAAATGTATTCTCTTTCTTCTCAAGTTTTTGAAGGAGTAACGGAATATTACCTTAATGAAAAATCAAATGAATCGGAGAATAGTGAATCCCAAAAAGGAGAATTTGCGAGCGGTCGAATACTTGGGGATATTCTTCGTCAAGTTGATAAAAAAACTGAAAAAAGGTTTTTGAATGATTTTTCCTATACACTTTTTGAAAAAAAGTTATTAGAAGATCAAAAAGTTATAGAAGTTGATAGTGAGTGTTCAATTGAAGATTTGCGGGATAAAGCAAAATCCATAAGTTTTGTTAAAGTAACTGCCAAAGCCATATTTAATGATATGAAGCTATTAAAAGAGACTTTAAAAAATTTTAATAAAATCGGAGTAGCTCTTGCTCATACAATAAATTTTTCTGAAATTGAGCAGTTTAACAATCAATTGGAAAAAGCTAAATCAACTGTCAAAGACCGCAATCAACAAAATAAACTAAATAATCAGAGTAAAAATATTGCGAAAATTATAGAGGAGGCTGCAAAATCTCAAGGGCTGCAAATGAGCCAGCCTTTTCTTGATAATCTTACATTAATACTTGATTATGGATTTCAAGATCAATTAGAAATACAAATGCAATTAAGTGATTCAATTGTATCTGCAAACTTGAAAAGAGATTGCTTAAGAGAAAGTGAAGAATTAATTATAAAAAAATATTCACGCTATACAGAATGTAGTTTTGTTATTTTTGGCATTCTTACTCAATATAGAAGAAATGCACCACAAGAAATTAAAGAACTCAATGATTCTCCAAAAATAAAAGAAGCTCTGATGAATATAGTTGCTGGTTTAACAGGAGTTGAAGAGCATTTTATAGGTCGATTGGATAATGAAATAATAATTGACCCTATAGCACTTTATACTGAACTATAAGTTAAACGAAAGTGAAAACATCATGCAAATTACTTTAAAATTGAATAATCCTGAACTCTCAAACAAAAATGATGCTTAAAATACTTAATCCATTTTTGTAACATGCAAACTGACGCACTGTTTTATCACCTCTTTAAAACCATTCCAGGTTTATTTTTTGAAATTGCCAAGCTGGGTTATCCACCAAAAGCCTATCAATTTAATTCGATTGAAATAAAACAAATTGCGTTTCGTTTAGATGGAGTATTTAAACCAACTGACATAGAATTGGATTTGCCGATTATTTTTGTAGAGGTTCAATTCCAAGCCGATAAACAATTTTATGCCCGATTTTTTAGCGAGATTTTTCTGTATTTAAAACAATATCAGCCTAAAGAAGATTGGAAAGCCGTTGTTATTTTTCCAAAGCGCAGTGTTGATAATAGCGATACCCGCCATTATAAAATGCTGTTGGATAGCCCTAATGTCAGTCGTATTTATTTCCATATACAAGGTTAAAACCACCGGCTTTCAGCCGGTTAGATTTCATCTCTAGCTATAAAAGGATGTCTATAATAGCAACTTTTGACAAGGTGAAAGAATGGATTATAGATACGGTAGTCACACGGTTTTCAAGATTGAATACCATTTTGTTTGGGTGACAAAATATCGCTACCAAGTTCTCAGAGGCGATGTTGCATTGCGGGTTCGAGAATTGGTCAAACAAACTTGTGAGAGTTTTGAAATCAAAATTTTGCGTGGTGTTGTGAGCAAAGATCATGTTCATATTTTGGTTTCCGCGCCGCCCTCGATTGCGCCAAGTGAAATCATGAGGCGAATCAAAGGCAGGTCGGCGTGCAAACTGTTCGAGGAATTTCCGCTGTTGAAAAAGCACTATTGGGGGGCAACATTTCTGGGCGAGAGGTTATTTTTGTGCAACGGTGGGTGAAATGACTGAGGATATGATTAAACAGTATTTGGAGCATCATTTTGAACCTGATTCTGCGAAAAACTTTAATATCGAACCCTAAAACACGTCGTTTAGGCGACGTGTATCCCGACTTTCAGTCGATAACTTAAACCCACCGTGCTTTAGCCGGTGGTTGTTTAGTTGGACAAACAAAAATAAATTAGATTTACTTGATAGTTTAAAATGTGGCTATCCAATAGGATCTATTTTATTTTGGCAACCTGATACTAATAAAAAGCATATTGCCGCCGAAAAAATTGGTCCTTTTTCAGTTCCTCCTAAAAAAGATAATTTTTTCTATATTTTAGATGGATTTCAAAGGCTTTCAACAATTTTAGGCTGTTTAATTAATCCACAAAAATCATCATTACCTTATGATGAAAAAAAATGGAAAAAAGAATTTTTAATTTACTATGATTTAGAAATGGAGGAGTTTTTCTTACCTAGATCAGAAAATGTTGAATCACATCAAATTCCTGTTTATCAATTATTGGATACAAGAGCTGCATTTCTTTTTGAGCGTGAGTTGGCAAAAAAAGAATATAAAGAAAATGATATTGAAAAATATATAGATAGATACACTGAATTAGGTACTACGCTAATAGATTATAGCTTACCATCAATTGATATGATTGGTGGTGAAATTGAAGAAGTTGTAGATGTTTTTTCAAGAGTCAATTCAAAAGGTTCTGATATTTCTCCAGACTGGATGGCATCAGCACTTACTTACAATAGCGATCAAGGTTTCCGATTAGGAACAGAAATAGATAATTTACTTGAATATCTAAAAATTTATAATTTTAGTGAAATTAAAAGAGAATTAATCCTTCAATGTATTACTAACTCATTTGGTAAAGTATATTTTGACCAGTCTAAGATTGAGTTATTAATTAAACAACAAAAGGATAATTTTATCAAAGTAGCAAAAGAAAGCATTGAAAGCATAAAAAACGCAGTTCAATTTTTGTTTGAAGAACTATTAGTTATAGATGGTAAGTTATTACCTTATGGCATCCAACTGATTTTTATTACAGATTTTTTTAATCAAATAAAAAAACCAACAGAAATTCAATTAAAAAAACTTAGAAAATGGTTTTGGATAACAACTTATGCTGGTTATTTTACCATGTATTCTTTGAGTAAACAGAGGGAAGCTTATTATCAATTTCAAAGATTTTTAAAAGATGAAAATGAAAATCTAGTTTATAATGATAGACCAGATTCTTCCTTTGAGTCTCCAGAGTTTCCAAATAAAATATTTTTTGGAAGTGTACGAGCAAAAGCACTTATATTGTTTATGCTGAATTATGCCAATAACTTTCAAAAAGTAAACTCTCAAGAAATAGAAGGTCTTAAATTAAGTTATCTTTTTTATGACATGAAAGATGATAAAGGAGATTTTTATCCTGAAAGTGCAGTAGCTATTTTAGATAAGTTACAATCAGTATTTCCTAAATCAAAAGACATGTCTTTTATGCTAGAAAGCGAAAAAAATTATGAACAATATTTCATCACAAGTGAAATGAATGATATTTACAAGAATAAATATACTGCTTTTCAAAGAAATATCTTAGATAAAAGAAAAAATATTATTATTAATGCTGAAAAAGAATTTGTAGAAAATTTAGGTATAAATTATAGCGATAATGGGTAAATTGGAATTAATCAGAACTTAAATCAAGAAAAATTCAAATTATTCAAGTAATCCGCTCACGCTTGCATCATTTTGTGACGTTAGGCTTGAAGCATGAAGGTATGTGTCAATGAACGCTACTGAACCTTACAGGCATAAAAAAACCGCTAACCGTTGCCAGTTGCGGGTTTTACGAACTTTCTTGAACGTCATTGAATAGGAAAATGGCGTCCCCGACAGGAGTTGAACCTGTGACCTACCCCTTAGGAGTGGGACAGTCTTATATAGCTATTTAAAATCAATCATTTGTAGTCATTGCCCAATCAAAACCTACTACAGTAACACTACAGCCTACTACAGTTGCATTTCAATCATGTGACAAATTTACTACACTAGTTTCGCTGATGATACGAAAGCACTATCCACCCTTCATTTTTTGCTTTTGGCTTTTTGTTTTGCAGCTTTCATACGGTTCAGGAAGCATTTGTAAGTGCTGCTACCAGAGCTGCGGGTTCTTCCATACTCAGCATGAGTTGTTGCAAGCGAACGGGAAAACCCATCAGATAGCCGCGCTGAGCCGGTTTCAGATTGATGGTTAAGATTCCCTGCCCCGACCCGTTTACTAGCCACCGACCTGCGAACCCGTGCACACCACGACTCAATGGCTTCTCATAAGTTTCTGTGGCTGAAGCGACAGCAGTTATCGGAAAGCAAGATCGAAAAGCCCACCCCATTTGTACTCGAACCTCGTCTCCGTCTATTTCCACATAGGAGCGCGAAGGGGGAAGAAACAATACACTCGATAGAGTTCTGTACCATTCATCAAACTTAATAGAAAATCTTTGTTTGTTTATGTAATTCATTTCTCACCCGTATAACGATTTTTTATAAAAAATACTGGCTTAAACAACAGGCAAACTTTTTGGCTTTCTGTTTTGCGGCAAAACGCACCGCGTAATATGGCTGCGCTATTTCGCTGAATATTCCCAAGGATTAAGAATTTTCACGCCCAACGGCTCAAAATCCTCAACATTACGAGTCACAACAACCATATTGTGAACTAACGCCGTCGCGCCGATTAATGCGTCACGCTCTGCGCGTGGGTCTGGAACATGCAATTTGCCACAACATAAAGCGACAGCAGAATCAACGGCAAGAATTCGCCCCTCGAAAGCAGGCAAAACATGATGATTTAGCCAAGTGCGCAGCAATGCAGCTTGTGCAGGGTCGCGCCGTTCGATTAAACCTATCCCCATTTCCAACTCAAGCAACGTGATTGCAGACAAAAACAGATCAGAAGGTGATACGCTTTGCGCCCAGGCTTTAATATTGGGATTTATTTTGCCGGTTTTCGCTTTTCTAAGTTCAGAAACGACATTGGTATCTAGCAATAATGTCATGACAAATCAGCCGCACGAAAAGCCATTGTTAAGCGCGGCGGGTCAAAATCAATCTCGGCGGCATCGGGCATTGCCAGCAACTCGACAATATTGGAGCGTGCTTTTTGTTGCTGCAAATACTCGGCCAATATTTTAACGACGGCTTCTTGAGCGTTTTGGTAATGGCTAACGGAAATGACTTCCTCAATCAATTGGTCATCTAAGGTAATGGTGGTCATGTTTTTTGGCTCTTTTTAAAAACGAGTGGGTAAAACAGGATTTAATGCCTGAAAATTTAGCTTTCCAGTCAACAAAAGAGCTATGACTTTAAAGTGGTCAAATTTGTAACCTCTGGCTTTGCGTTTAGC
>JAQTTZ010000031.1 GCA_028710485.1 Bacteriovorax sp.
TGGTGGAAGTTTTTGCAAAAGATCTGGAGGCTCCACGAATCATGGTCGAAGATGATGAGGAAAATATTTATGTTTCTATTCCTAATACTGGCGAGATCCTTCTTCTTAAAGATGCAAATCATGATGGTTTTGCAGACGACAAACAAATATTTTTAAAAGGTTATGAGAATGTCCATGGTATGGCCATCGACGGAGGCAAACTATATTTCATAGCTCTTAAAAAAGTTTATGTTGTCGATCTTTTAGATAAAACAAAAGTAAAAATTTTAATTGATAATTTGCCTGATGTTGGTCTCCACGAAAACCGCACTCTCGCCATTGGCCCCGATCATATGCTCTATATAAGTATACCAAGCAATTGTAATTCATGTGTTGACCCTAACCAATTATTGGCCACTATCCAAAAAGTAAAACTAGATGGATTAGGCATGACGACTTTTGCCAAAGGTCTGCGGAATACTTTAGGATTTGACTGGCATCCTGAAACTCATGAATTATTTGGAATGGATCAAGGCACAGACTGGAGAGGAGACGAAATTCCCAGGGAAGAACTCAATCATATTGTTGAAGGAAAAAATTATGGATGGCCATATTGTTGGAACAGGTTGCATCCAGATACTTTCTTACTAAGAAATCCCAAAGGGTCAACGAAAGAAGCATTTTGCAAAACAACCGAAGCGCCAGCTCTCACCTATGATGCTCATACGACGCCAATTGGTTTTACATTTTATAATTCTTCCATGTTTCCAAAAAGCAAAGGATCGGCCTTCGTTGCCTTTCACGGATCTTGGAATAGAAAAATACCTAAAGGATACAAGGTCTCAAAACTTATTTTTAAAAATGGCAAACCTATAAAATTTGAAAATTTTATGAGTGGTTTTTTAAATAACAAAAAGCACTCTCAGTTTGGAAGACCAGCAGGACTCTTGATTCTAAAAGACGGCTCATTGTTGGTCTCAGATGATTCGGCAGGAGTTATTTATCGAGTGTTCTATGACAACACTCCTTAAAATCTCAATGCCTTCTTTCCACGATTCCACAAAAATGTCCGCCCGCATCTATTACTGGAATCCTGTCAAGATGGCTTGAATCCATCAATCTGAAACATTCATCAATTGATGATTCTGCATAAATAGTAAGAGGATTTAGGGTCATGCATTGTTCGGTATTTAATTCAGAATGCTTGACCCCTTCTTCATTTGCTTTTTTTGTAATCTCCTCTTCAGTAATTAGTCCCAAGAATTTTTTTTCATAGAGTGAATTGACAATAGGAATTTCCTTACTATTTTGCTCCTTCATCAAGCGTTCAATTTCTTCAATTCTTGTAAAGGGGGTGCAGCACACTGGATTGGCTTTCATAATTTCACTAACTAAATCCATATAATACTCCTTGCTCACTCTGCTTATTCACTCTTACATAGTTAAACTGCAAGCTAGAGACCAACAAAATTCTGCATAACAAAGATGGCTTATCTTTTGCTTGATAGAGAATATAGGAATTCAATGAGGCTTTATGCCTTAGAGAGGAGAAAATCATGAAAAAACAAAAAACTGATCTTATTTCAGAGAGCGATTTCACTAAAATGAATTTTCCCAAGAAAAAGCATCATTACCCTTTACCCAGTGAAGTGATTCCTGAAGACGAAAACCTAGATCCCCTTGAGGAAACATTAATCGGAATGGAATATGATCTAGAATCAGAAGAGGATGTTGATAATTTACTTCCGGATGAAGATCTGGACTACTTGATGAATGAAACCGAAATAGAAACTAAAGAAGAAAATGACAAAGTTGATCATGAAACCAGGCGCTCAAAAGAGGCAGTAAAAAGGCCCGAACCAGTAAATATTGTTTAACAGGACTATTTCTTAAATAAAAATATTTCTTTTATGTATCTGTTTGGAGAGAATAGAAAAATCTATAAATAGAGGCTCTAGTTCGCCATGATGACTGATACGACAAAAGAAAATGAGAAAAGATTTCGTCCGATAAAAGCTAAATTGATCATGGCCGTCATTACAGTCAGTTCAATTATAACTTTAATAATTATTATTTTTAATTTTAACACTGAATACAATAGAAACTTACGTTATCTAGACGAAAGAATCCACCAGATCAAAGAATCGACCATCCCTTCCATTGCCCGAATTGTTTGGAACTTGGATATTCCTTATCTCGAAGTACAAGCAGAGAGTATCGCCAAAATTAAAGACCTTGTAAAAGTAAGCATTAAAGATCCTAAGGGCCAAGTCATGGTCGAAAAATATCATAATAATTCTGATAATAATTTAGATAGTGATCAAAGTGATTTGCGAAATTATAATTACCCGCTCTATCATGATTATACTGCGAATGAATTTATTGGAACTGTCGAAATAGTTGCGACTACCAAGAATATTAGAAATGAAATTTATGATAGACAGATTATTCTTGTTGCCGGCGAAATCATAAAAACACTCCTCCTTTCATTTATAATTATATTAATTATAAATTATTATATTAATAAAAATATTGATCAAATTATCGATTACTTAAGAGATTTCAACCCAAATTCATTTGAAACAAACTATCTCAAAATCAATCGCAAAAGCTCTACTCGCGACGAAATAGATATCCTTCAAAGCGCGATCAATAAAATGATTGAACAGATAAACAGATTGAATAACGAAAAAGAACAAAAAATTTCAGACCAAGAGAAAAAAATTGAGATGCAACAGATGGCTGCAATCACAAGTGCAAAAATGTCAGCACTAGGAGAAATGGCAGGAGGAATTGCTCACGAAATCAATAATCCGCTAACAATAATTCACACCAATACAAAAATCATGGAGAAAATGATTGATAAAGGAATTATAAACAACGAATTATTTCTAAAATCGACAAAAAATATCATCAAAACAATTGAACGAATTGGAACCATTATCAGCGGTCTAAAAAATATTTCCAGAGATGTCTCCAACGAACACATGACAAAAGTTCCCTTTAAAAATATTCTATTAGATGTTATTTCCCTTTGCGAAGAAAGATTCAAAAATCACCAAATAGAAATCCAATGCGATTTGGATGACCCCCTGTTTGAGACTGAATTAAATTGCTTTCAGGTTCAACTATCACAGGTATTGCTAAATTTGTTTAACAACGCTTTCGATGCAATTGTACAATCAGAGACAAAATGGATTAAGATTAAGGCCAACAAGACTGAAAATTGGTTTATTATTCATTTTATTGATTCGGGTCCTGGTATACCTCGAGACCTACATGAAAAAATCTTTCAACCATTTTTTACGACGAAGGAAATAGGCAAAGGAACAGGCCTTGGACTGAGCCTCGTTTATAGTATTATTAAAAATCACAATGGTGTAATTTTTTATGATCATCAATTTGAAAATACTTGTTTTACAATCAAACTTCCCCTTGAAGGATAATTAATGAATAACTTGGTATTAATAGTAGATGATGAGCCCGGAGTTAGAGAGGCCATTGCTACCTACCTTGAAATTGAAGATCTAATGTCAATCGAAGCAAGATGTGGTCTGGAAGCCTTGGAAATTATCAAAAATAATAAAGACATTAAATTTATTATAAGCGATGTTCGTATGCCAAATGGGGATGGTATTTTTCTGATCAACGAACTTAGAAAACTTGATACCGTATTGCCTTTTATTATCCTAGTCACTGGCCAGGCTGATATCACAAGAGAAGAAGCCATCCAAAAAGGGGCATTAGATATGTTTATAAAGCCACCTGATATGGACAAGATAATTGCTCTAATTAAAAAATCGATCAATTTCCAGAAAGACTAAAATTCAAAAAGTTCACACGTAACTTCAAGATGCTTAGCGAGAGTATTTCTAAAATGGATCTCATCTTCAAATCTAAATAAACTTAATTTCTCAACGAAAGTTCCTTCGATAAAACGATGATCAGGATGGCCAAAACTCACTCGTGCAGTAACCTGACAAGAACCACTATGCTCCGAATGTCTCTCTAACTTAACCCTTATCTCTCTCAATATCGTAGGTCCCTGCTCTTTGCTTACTCGTTTAACGAGTTCACTAATGCCGGCCCTAAGTTGGATGTTTTTTATTTTAATGGCCTCTTTAATTCCTTTCTCAACAGCTATCACCCTCATTGTATTATTAGAAATTTGCTCGGGAGCAAGTGGACTGTCAAAATAACGAAAAGCAAAACTCTCGAGAGTTTCAAGAATATAGTGATTCAAATAATCTTGGTGAGTTAATTTAGTTTGAACTTCTTGTAATTTATGCTGGATAATTTCTGTGGCCTTACTATCAAATATTTTATTTTTCATAACTTCCTTTAATCTTGTCTATCTCTTTTCATTTTAAAAAGGATGATGTCATATGACCATCATAAAGATTAAATTGTTTGGAAATTACTTTGTTTTAGACTGTTGCTGTTTCTCAACTTCTTCCTTAATACATTCTTTCAGTTTCTCACCCCTCAGCAATTTGTCTTTCATCAAACAAATATCTTTTGCGTATTCTTTGTCAGCTTTTTCTTTGATCTTTTCTTCTTTGGTTTTAGCAAAACTTATAATAGTAAATAAGGCCAGAGTGATTACAATTAAAAACTTCATTAAATTCTCCTTTGCATCCAGCTTCAATATTCCGATGAAAGCGTATTTGTCTTTTTAGAAAAATGACAGCCTGAACTTTAACCTTTAGATAAATTAAATTCATAGCAAAAAATTATACTGAAAAAATTGTAATAAAAAAAAGATAAGTCCAGGCTACTTGCTTGAAATATCCTGGACCCTATTAAAAGAACTGATTATTACGCTTTAAGATGATGTTTTCTTTTTTTCTTTAACTCTTTATGTTTTGCAATCTTATCTATTCGCAATTCTTTTTTATCTATATTAACTTGTTTCTGATCTGCGCGAAGTTCTTTTCGATCTTCCTTAACCTTACTTACATCTCCTTTAATTATTTTGTTATCTTGTTTTATTTCATTTCCAGCATTAGTCTGAGCATTTGCTGCTCCCATTGCTAGTAAGAAAGATAAAGACATAAGCATCATCATTTTATTTTTCACTATAAACCTCCTAAGGTTTGTTACTCACTAAAATATGATCTCAGAGATGCCTAAAAGAGAGATTAATATGGAATTAAAAATAATTAATTCTTATGCCATCAAACCACTCTCATATTATTGAATATCGCCGTGATCAAACCTTAAGGTATTGATCATAAATTAGCTATTCCTTTTAAAAAACTTTTTCCCTAACTTCCCAAAAATATGTTTGTTTTCTAGCGATAATAAACATAGGTATTCTGAAACGTTCCTGATTTTTGATAACATCCGCAATATTGCTGATACAAATTTCTTTTTCTGGTATGCGGTTATGCATTCTCGTAAAATTAAAATAAAAGGCCTGAAGGCCTTCAAGGGAGTTCAAATAATAATATTCTTTTAAACTCTCAGCATCCACGTCGTAATAGCAGACTTCAAGTCTTGAATTTCCTTTTTTATCCCTACCCACTTCAAAAGTCATCGTCTCGACTCTCATGACATGAGCATCTTTTAGTGACATTGCTTCTTTTAATTTTTTATCGTTATCAACCAATAGATGCTGACAAGACTTGCAAGATCTTGCTGCGATATCATTTTCATGTCCGCATAGATCACATCTTTTAAAGCGAAAGCGATAACCGCACTCTTTTAATTCAAAGCTAATGGGGTCTTCAAAGGCCCCCTTGCACTTTCTGCCAAAGTGTTCAACAAGTTCACCATCACTGTCTAGTACTCCCCAAAAATCGTTAATCAAACCACAAGCAGGACAAGTCACTTCAACCATCACTGAATCGGATGTTGGTTTATTATCATCAATTTCAGGGGAGAAAATATTATGACCTTGTCCGGTATAATCCAAGATTAAACAATTTGATTTTCCAGGACTAAGACGCAAACCGCGCCCCACAATTTGCTGATAGAGACTCACCGATTCTGTCGGTCGAAGAATAGCAATAAGATCAACATGAGGAGCATCAAAGCCTGTAGTTAAAACCGAAACATTAACCAGAAATTTTAATTTTTGAATTTTAAACGCTTCGATAATTTCATCACGCTCACTACTTTCAGTATCCCCTACTATCATTGCTGAAACAAAAGGAGGTAAACTTCGAAGAATTTCTTCTGCGTGCTTAACTGAACTTGTAAATATCATCACCCCTAATCGCTCCTGGGCCATATCAATTATATTTTTTACAATGACAGGGGTGATTCTTTTTTGATCTTTTAAAATTCCTTCGATCTCACTCATGACAAACTTGGTGCCATTTATTTTCAAACTCGAGAAATCATAACAGGCAACGGGCGAATCAATTTTTATAGGTGGAGTTAAAAATTTATTTTTGATCATATAGCTCAGAGAAAGCTCATAGATACATTTGATAAAAAATCGTTCTTCATTGGTTCGCAATATTTTTTTGTGACTATTATATTGATAAATCCATCCAAGACCTAGTCGATAGGGAGTCGCAGTGAGGCCTAAAATACAAAGATCAATATTGGACCGTCTAAGCTTAGTGATCACTTGAAAGTATTGAGTTTCTCCTTCCAGTGAAATACGGTGGCATTCATCGACAATAAGAAGGGAGAAGCTTTGAAAGAATTCTTCCGGGGCCCGAGCAATAGATTGAATGCTTCCAAAAATAACTTTTTCGCTAAAGTCTTTACGATTAAGCCCAGCAGAAAAAATTCCTGCTTGCAGGCCAAAGCTAATATATTTCTCGTGATTTTGCTCCACCAATTCTTTGACATGAGCAAGCACCAGGACCCGACCTTTTGCAACACGGGCCAATTCTGCGATCACTAAGCTTTTTCCCGCTCCAGTAGGAAGAACGATAACCACAGGAGATTTCTCTTGGCGAAAATGCGCAATGGTGGCATCAACCGAAACTTGTTGATAAGGGCGAAGTTTATACATAATTAGAGTTAAATATAACTCTCAGTGCTTTGTCTAATAAATAGCTCCAAACTTAATGCCTAAGCTCGCTGATTAAATCTTTTTTCTTCACAACCCCTAAACAATGCCCTTGCTCATCTACTACAGGCATGACCGTTATTTGATTGGAATCCATCAGTTTAAGACATTCCTCTATCGATGCATCTTTTCTCACGTTCACTGAAATTCTCGTCATTAAATTCCCGGCCCTCACGTCGAAAGGATGAAGTTTATTTTTTAGAGCTTCATCAGATACGGCTTCTCCATTTACAATACCAAGTGGATGACGATCAGAATCCTCAATTACGACTTCATCATAATCATATTTTTTTATAATGTACTTTAGATCTGGCACACGAGTCTCGGGGTTACAAAATTCGAGATGCGTTTTCATTACTTCACTTACTTGACTCATAAACAAGCTCCTGGGAAAAAATAGTTTTCGATTTCAATGAAGACCATCATCTTTTTTGGCAACAAGCTGATCTTGCTTTTTTGCTTCATTTATTTTTTCAGTTTGATTTGCGAGTGCAGTTAAACCAGCAATGCTGCCCAACTCCATACTTTCTAAAGCGGAACTTGGAACAACAACGATCGTAGAATTTTGTTTTAATCCTTCATAAAGCATATTCATTGCTCTCAAGTGAAAGGCCACGGGATTGTCCAAATAAGTTTTGGAAGCTTCTCCAAATTTTTCGGCCACCTGTCTCTCTGAATCACCAAGGATAACTCTTGCCTGTCTTTCTCTTTCGGCCTGAGCCTGCATAGACATTGCGTTTTCAAGCGCCGCAGGGATCAAGACATCTTTTATTTCTACCGAAATAATTTTTATTCCCCATGATTCTGATCTTTCATCAATCGTTTTCTGTAATTCTTTTCCAATCTTCTCTCTGCCTTCTAACATATCGGAGAGCATCGTTCTTCCGATGACATCACGTAGTGCAGTTTTAGCGGCCCAACCAATAGCACTTTCATAATCTGCCACGTTGAGTGCGGCCATCTCTGAATCCATTACTTTCCAAAAAAGTACGGCATCGACATTTACTGGCACAGTATCTTTGGTTAGAGTTTTCTCAGCAGTAAAAGTTGATGTCAGTACGCGAGTGTCTAGCCAAAGTGGAACAGTATCAATAATTGGAATTATAAAAAAAAGTCCTGGTCCTTTGAGCGCATTAAATTTCCCTAACCGCAAAACAACTGCTTTTTCCCATTGATTGGCAATCTTTATGCTCGAGGCAATAGTATAGGCGAAAATAAGAGTCACAAGGCTTGTAAGAATGCTGGCCGGATTAAAATATAATACTGTATTTCCGGCGTTAAAAAAAAAGGATAAAATTAAACCAAAAAATACTATTGCACTGAAGACTAAAAGCGCTACCGATTGGGATCTTTTTATATGTTGCTCACCCATAATATTCTCCTAAGTTTTAGATGCTTTCTTTATCTCAATAACTATCTCAATAACTATCTCAATAAAGAGAAGCAATCTTGAGGCCAATGTCTTGGGGAAATTAATCATTGCAAAAAATGAATGACATAAATGGTAAAGTGTAACACCACTGGAGTTGCACTACTCATGCATTTACTTCGATACTATTTTAGTGATCTCTAATAATAAAAATTACAAAAAAGAGGAGAACTGAAATGAAAATAATCTTAACAATTTTTACACTCACCATTTTTTCGATTGGTATGACGGCCAATGCAGCTTTAATCAAAACTACAAGCTCAGAGGCAAAATCAACTTATCATGACATTCAAAAAACATTAGGCATCGTTCCCACTTTCATGAAGGCCTATCCAGAAGAAGGAATAAGTGCCGCTTGGGAGGAATTTAAAAGTGTGCAACTAAATACAGAAACGCAACTAACGGGAAAAGAAAAAGAACTTATTGGTCTTGGAGTGGCGGCCCAAATTCCATGTAAGTACTGCGTTTATTTTCACACTGAAGCTGCCAAATTAAATGGGGCCACCGATAAGGAGATCAAAGAAACTATCGCTATCGCTGCAAACACTCGCCACTGGAGTACATACCTCAACGGCATTCAGTATAACGAAGCTGACTTCCAAAAAGAGACTGACAAGGTAGTGGCATTCGTAAAAAAAAGAATGGATAATCCCAACAAAAAAACTGATGAAACCTCTATGCAACCGATTATCGTAACGGATCCAATCACAGCTTATCAAGATATCGAACTCACCTTAGGATCAGTCCCAAACTTCTTCCGCCTCTTTCCACAGGACGGAATATCTGGAGCATGGAAAATGATGAAGTCAATTCAGCTTAATCCAAACACTGAACTCTCCGGAAAAGTTAAAGAGCTTATTGGCCTTGGAGTATCGGCCCAGGTTCCTTGTAAATTCTGCACCTACTTCCATACCGAAACTGCCAAGTTAAACGGAGCAAGCTCTCAAGAAATTCGCGAGGCTTTGGCGATGGCTTCCCTAAGTCGCTTTTGGAGTACAGTTCTAAATGGCAGCCAAATTGATGAAGTAAGATTTAAAAAGGAAGTGGGGGTAATTCTTAAATATGTGAAGACACAAAATACAAAACGGGTGGGAATGAATACAAAATAAAACAGGACAAAATAACAATTATTCTTTGTTAAGACTTAACAAAGAATAATTGTTATTAAATTTTATAACTTTAGAATTATGCTTGAAGCAAGGACTAAAACATCAACAACTTCTTCTTGAGATAAATCAGCATCAATAGGGCATTTGCCATATTAATTTTTTCTGCAAGATAAACACTAAGAACTCCTGATTGAAAGAAAGCTTGAATATCATTTTTGAATTTTGAAGCTTCTGCCTTTTTTGTGAGCATTTGAAGTGTAAAAATTATCATTTTGATACACTTTCTCTTGAATGGGGCTTTTTTCTTTTCTTACCCATAACATTATCTAATAGAATTGCATATTTACATTGGCCTTTTTTATGCACTTTAAGAGATGAGCCTTATAAAAATAGAGGTAAAAAATGAATAAACGATTAAGTGCAATTAAAGAAAAAGTAAAAAGCTTTATTAATAAATCATTGAAAAACAAAAAAGATGCGAATCTTAATGCGCATATAAAAGA
The DNA here is from genome assembly GCA_028710485.1 of Bacteriovorax sp. Taxonomy (GTDB): domain Bacteria; phylum Bdellovibrionota; class Bacteriovoracia; order Bacteriovoracales; family Bacteriovoracaceae; genus Bacteriovorax. The sequence continues at coordinate 10,051 of JAQTTZ010000031.1, forward strand.
CGAAGTAGAGTATAGAAAAATGCAAGAGAACATGAAGATGTACTGAAGAAAATATCTAACATAGCCCTCAGATGAGGGCCATGTTGGCTTACCTATATATTGCTTCCAGAATCTCGCCTTTCCATACAATATGAAGATCATTGCCATCGTACCAGCCAACTTCCCCTTTCCTTGGGATTCGCATTCCCCCCTTCTCTAATACATAATCGCTAAAATGTCCTTCCCAAGCATTTTGTTTATAAACTCCACCAAATCGTCCCCATCTCGCTGGTGAAAAAATAGTAACAATTTCACCCAGTTTATTAAAACGAAATTCAAGAGAAACAGTCACGCCATGATCACTCAATGTTGCAATAGCACTGCTGCTATTCAACGAGTCCCACCTGACTCCAGATTGTGGTAATAAGGCCGTTGGAAACCAAACTGATTCAGCAAGATAACGATGAAGAGCACCTGAATTTATTTCCAGGTGATCAGTATCTTTATTTAAGGTCCACAAAGAAAATAATCTGATAACTCCCGATCCAATGCCCGCATGGTAAGAATCCAGCACTCGAATATGAAAAAATGGAATCATAAAAACTTTGGCATTCCAAAAAAAACCAATTGAATCGGGTGCCGCTAAATAATCTGCATCGAATAATAGCCATTTATTACTTTTCATTTCGGTGAGCAACTTTCCATGCTGTTTAAATTTTGCTGATCTGATTATAGGCTGACCATCTTTAAGGACATGCTTAAAATAATTTTGAACGGGTGGTGGTAGAAAGCGAAGTTTTTTGAAATCGACTATATTCTCTGCTCTTGACCCTCGTGACACAATATTTTCGCCGATCGAACTTTTCATTTTATTTATAATTTTTTGATTGTAAGCAATCCCAACGGCCAGCAAAATAGTAAAAATTGAAATGATAATAATGCTTTTTTTCATTTATTCTTTCATGACTTCGCGTGCTCGATTCATTGAACGATCGTTAATACTTCTTCGTCTTCATTTTGGAATCATCTGTTGGAACGATTGTTGCTGACTTGACATCAATGGTCCCTTCCGGGGTCACATACCGACAAGCTTTCACCATCTCTTCTGAAGTGGCGGTGATAACACAGGCACGGGCCTCCTTAATTGCCCTCATCTGCTGGTCAGCACTACTAGTTGCTTTAGTTTTCATTTCCGAAAGACTTTCAGATGAAAAAACATTCAGACTTAAAAAACAAAGTGCAATAGACATTATTAATTTCAAAATTACTCCTTAAATTTATTTAATGGAAGACTCTCATTTATACTCGTTCTCAAAATGGGAGAAGTATATATGCAGAGAAACCATTCTAGATAAATTGAAAATATATTTAAAAGTTACCTGTACAAATAGTTTAGTGGCACACTACTTGCGTAGTCTCTTTAAGTTCTGCTTCTATGGGGCAATTTTACAGTCTATAGACAAACAAAAGACAAGAGGACAAAATGCAAATTCAAATCAGTAACGATCACAACATCAAGGGCACTCATGAATCTTTTACTGAATCAGAAAAATTTGAAGAAATTGTTAAAGATGCTATCGGTCATTACCAACAGCATATTACCAGAGTTGTAATTCACTTCACTGATGAGAATGCAGGCAAAACTGGTTTTGAAGATAAGCGTTGCCTGATTGAAGCTCGAATAAGTAGTGCTAATCCAATGATTGCCTCACATCATGCCAATACTCTAGTTCTTGCTTTAGAGGGTGCCGCCGAAAAATTAAAACATTCGCTGAATCATACTTTTGGAAAATTAACAAAGCATTGAATTATGCTTTGTTAATTTGATTTAAACTTAGCTCACGTGCTTTGTCTTTTTTGCTTTTTCTTTTGCCTTTAACAGCTTCCACTCCGCGGACTCGCTCCGGGGCGTCACCTGTTAACTCAAATCCCAAAACCTCTTCACGATCAAGTTTTATTTGGGCGCGTTTTTCTATCAAATAAAAATGCTCTTGATCCTCATGTCCAATAAAACTGACAGCAAGCCCAATCTCACCTGCTCGTCCGGTTCTCCCAATGCGATGGATATAATCCGCTGGAGAGCGCGGAAGATCAAAATTAATGACGAGAGACAATTTATTTATATCAATTCCACGAGCAGCAACATCAGTTGCTACTAGAAAATCAATTCTTCTTTCTTTAAAATCAGATAAGGCCTTATTTCTCTCGGGCTGACTTAAATCACCATGGATCGTTCCGGCATTAACCCCTGACTTTTTAAGTTTTTCGCATAGATTATGAGCGGCGACTTTACTCGAAACAAAAACTAAAGCATTTCTCCATTTCTCTTCTTTGATCAGATGGCGCAGAAGCATTCCCCGATTATCTTTATTGACTTGAATCACTCTTTGAAAAATATTTTCCACTATTGGAGTAACATCATCGATTTTAAGATGCAAAGGCGCTGCTGAAATTCTTTTAACGATATCTAAAACTTTGTCGGGATAGGTTGCCGAAAAAAACAAATTCTGTCTGACTCCTGAAATTTCTTTTAAAACTAAATCAAGTTCAGCGGCAAATCCAAGATCGAGAATTTTATCGGCTTCATCTAAAACAAGAAATTTAAGGGCACTAAGGCTCAGTAAATTTTGTCCGATTAAATCGAGTAAGCGTCCTGGGGTCGCCACGACAATATCTACCCCGCTGGCAAGTGTGAGGGTCTGTTGGGCGATACTTTCTCCCCCGATAACAGTTAACACGGATACTTTACTTGTTAGAAATTCACCAAAACGATATAAGGCCCCTGAGACCTGTAGCGCCAGCTCTCTAGTTGGTGTTAAAATGAGGGCCTGAATAGAATTATTGTCTTCTTGTTTATTGGCACTCAATTGCTGCAAGATTGGCCATGCAAAACAAGCCGTTTTTCCCGATCCAGTTTGGGCCTCGATTAGTAAGTCATGACCCAAAAATATTTGAGGTATAGTCTTCTCCTGGATAGGAGTTGGCACTGTAAAGTCAGACCTCTGGATAGCGAGAAGGATTTCATCAGAAAGGCCTAGTTCTTTGAACATAACGAGATTTTGCATTGGCATTGATCTTTTGTAATATATTTAGTTTATTCACCTATGTAACATATATCCCATCTTAAAAAAACCAATCCATGTAAGTCTTTCAAAATACCTTGCCGAACTAAAGGTTTTTTCATAGAAAGAACAAACAAATTTTAAAGACTTAGGATTATATGAAAAAAAGCTTCAATCTAACTGCTCCCAACAAAACACCTGAACGCCAGACAGATTCTGTTAAACATGAAATTAAAAAATATATCACCAGAGAACAAAGAAAATCAGTTCCTGCCAATGTAGATTTTTGGGATTTCGATTGCAAGATGGGTGATGATGTAGAAAATGCTGCCGTCATTCACGTTTCAGAGATCAACAAAAATATCGATGCATTGGCCGTCGAGCAAAAAGAAACATTTTACTTAGAAGTATTAGCGAAGCCGGGACACAGAACTAATAAAAAAAAATAAAAAATAAAAAAATATAAAGATGCTCCGGTTAAAGAACATCTTTATATATTTCAGGATTATTTCTTTCCACCCTGGCTTCTCTTTTTCAAAGAACCTTTATTGGTATTAGCTGCTAGTTCTTCTTTTTTACGTTGTGATTTTTTAGAAATTTTATTTTTCATCATAAATATAGTTCTCCTGTTAACAAACCAAGTATTTTTACTTGTTGAATACTATTGAATATCTAAGTAATAACTAAGAGCAATTTGTGGAGTTATCACTTGAGCTGGGGACGACATTTTTCCAAGAAAATTTGAAACATATTGGTATTCGGCCAACGCTGCTAATGTAAAAGATTTACTGATCGCATAATCAACACCGGCCCGGCCGAGAAGACTTAGCTTGGCATTTTGTGGAACCCAATATTTTATGGTTGTTACCCCCAGACCAAATCCCACGACCGGAGTGAAGTTATTACCCCCTCCAAATCTCCAAAATCCAAGGAGGTTAATATTATTAAAATAAATATTTGTATCCGAGAACTCTGATCTCGAAAGATCGAGCTCTACTCCAAAAAATGGATCACGGTGATAACGAATAAGTGCACCATAACCAAAATCTGCACCGCCCACAGAATTTAGATCATGACCAAAAACAGGAATGGCATAATTTGCAATGGCGCCAATTCCAACCTTACGAGAAAGATCATAAGCTGAAGCCGATCCCGAAAAAACCAAGACAAAAAATAGTGTGATTAAATTCTTAAGCATTTTTTCTCCTCAGTGAAATCAACTTACGTCATTTTTAGCTTCACACCAGAGACAAACTTAATCAATACGCGAATTCCCTCTCATAATTTAAAAAAATATAAAAAAAAGGAATTACCAAGTGCCAATATTTTCCATTTCATTCCAGGGAGATTGCGGATCCAGCGGAGAACCGATCTGTAGGAGCTCAATAGATTGATTATCAGGAGATTTTACAAAGGCCATATGCCCATCACGAGGCGGACGATTAATAGTCACTCCTGCCTTCATAAGACGTTCACAGGTTTCATAAATATTATCGACTCCAAAAGCTAGATGCCCAAAATTTCGTCCATAAGTATATTCTTCATGGGTGTCCCAATTGTAAGTAAGTTCAACCTCAGGTGCACCTGTTTCTGTCGCTAAAAAAACGAGCGTAAATTTTCCTGCAGGATGATCTTGCCTATGTGTTTCAATTAAACCAAGTTTATTCACAAAAAAATCAAGTGCGCGCTCCAGTTCTTTTACTCTTAACATTGTGTGCAGAAATTTCATTTTTAATTCCTAGTATAATTTTTTTATATTATTAATCTTTTTTATCTCATGTCAGTGTCTTCTAATAATTCCTAATAGTAAAAAATAAAGGAGATATCATGAGAATGATGATGAAAGTTTCAATTCCGGTCAAATATGGAAACAAAGCCTTAAGTGAAGGCTCACTTCCACAGACAGTAATGGGGTTCGTGGAAAAATACATGCCGGAGTCTTCATACTTTGTGACTGAAGGTGGAGAGAGAACGGCTATCTTTTTTTTCGAAGCTAAAGATACAGCTGATATCCCGTCAATTGCGGAACCATTTTTTATGAACTTAAATGCATCCGTTACAATTACACCAGCGATGAATCTCGATGATATGAGATCTGGAATTGAAAAGGCCAATAAACGAATTCATGAACAGGAGTTCCAGTTAAGTTAGGGCCTCTCAATTGCAACTTCCAGCGGAGGACAATATGAATTCAGAAAAACGTCTCGTCATTTACTACTCAAATTCTGGTTACACTAAAAAACTCGCAAAAGAAATTTCTAGAAATCTTAATTGTGACATCGAAGAAATCAAAACACCTGTCTCCTATGCTGGATTTTTTGGTTATCAACGAGCACTGCTTCAAGCAATATTTAAACGCGTGCCAAAAATAAAAAAGCTCAAACATAATCCTGCTGATTATGATCTCGTCATTGTGGGTGGCCCCGTCTGGGGAGGGGCTGTTTCGGGACCGATCAGATCATTCCTCGCCGAGTATAGAGATAATCTCAAAGATGTGGCTTTTTTCTTAACTCAAGGTGGTCAATATGGAAGAGGTAAAGTTTTTGAGCAGATGGAACAAGTTAGTGGAAAAAATCCCATGGCCTATCTTGCGGTAACAGATAAAGAGTTAAGTAATGGAGTATTTAGAGAAAGGATTTTATATTTTCTCTCAGAACTCCAAGAACAGACTCCCACAATGGTAAGTAAAAGAGTCCCAAAGCAAACGCGCCAAACTGCTTCAACAAGGCTGTCGACACGACCGACTTAATTTTAATTAATGAATGATTTGAACCTACATCCTAAAGATGCAGGTTCAAAATATTGTCATCTACAAATCAGCAGTATGCTCTTCTGGGATAAATTTATCTTTAGGCGATTCAGTAAATCTTTCAGTTTTTCTATCGGCAATCGCTTTAACGACAGCTTTAGCCAACTCAAGGTCAGACGCGGGATTTTGTCCGGTAATGAGCTCTCGATCACGTACAACAAACGGTTTAAAAACTGAAGCATTTTCCACAAAACCACCGGCAAGAGTGAGAGCATCGGCCACATAGAATTGAACTTCACCTTGCATTTCTTTTTCTGAAATTTTTTCTTCGTCGTCAGAAAAAACCGTCATATTATAACCAGCATATTGCCAATTTTTTGCGACTTCTCGTGCAGCCGTCCTATTGCCTTCCACCAATGCTCTTCTGTATTCCTGGGCCCTTGGAAGGGCTGCAAGAGCGGCCACTGGTCCATGACAAAGAAAAGCTGTTATTTTTTTTTCTTTATGAAAATCGCGAAGGAGCTTTCCCAAATCTGGATCTTGCATTAGATCGTTCATAGGTGCGTGTCCACCGGGAACAAAAACAGCAACATAATCTTTTGAATTTTTAGCCGCTTCTTTCAAAGTTTGAGGCTTTTGCATACTGGGATGAGTAACCACAAACTTGGTAGCAGCTTTGAGCCTGGCTTCATCATTGTCAAACAAAGCTATATTATTAGACTTCTCATCCAACACCGGTTTTTTTCCATTAGGAGTGGCAACCACAACGGCGTAACCTGCATTAATAAAATATTGAGCAGGAACGGCAAGTTCATCCAGATAGTATCCAGTTGGAATTTTTTTATTTCCTTTTAACTCGAGAGTGTCTGTGCTTGAAGCTACGATAAGAATCTTTTTCATAATTTTCTCCTTAAGTTACTAGAACAGATAAGTCTTATGAAATTTAATTGAAAGTAGGAGTTCATTACAACTTTATTTGTTCTTAATTTTTAAATTAAAATAAATATATATTTATTTTGAATTGAAAAAGATAATTCTCTGGAGTATTTTTATTTATAACTTATAACGAATTTTTAATTTTTTCTATTTTTTCTATCTCATTACCTTTATTTTTAACAATCTTAACGGCGATATGATGAACTTCATCACGATTAAGCTCGGGTAATATTTTACTAGTCATGAGTATTTCGCTTCTATGATGTTTTGCCATCATTTCCAAATACATTTTATCAAATTCTTTTCCAGATCTATTTTGAAGCTCCCCCAATTTTTGAATATTATTACCGCTCTTAGTAACAATAACATCCGAATATATTGTCGATCTCAGTTTATCTATTTTTTTTAGTTCTTTCGTTTGCTCTTTAATATTTCTCTTAGCGATTTTTTCAATTTCTTTATTTTTTGATTTATTTAATGCCAATTTAGACATTTCAATTCCATTCTCATGATACTGGCTAATTTTTTCTAAATATCCGGCCTCCGTCATTCTATTGGCGTATAGCGAGGTCGAGGTCAGGATGATGCTTATTAAAAGTAAAATTTTTTTCATATTTATCCCCCAACTTCAATCTTGACAACTTTCTAAAAAGCTAGCAAGGCGGGTTGCATATTTCAATCTTTGATATATTTATTTTTAATATGCTTCTAGCCTCTTAATCTCTTTTATTAGAGAATATTATTATGAGAAAAGTTTTAGTCTTCCAGCATGTTGCCCATAAAATTTTAGGGACCTTGAACCCAACGTTAAAAGAGCATGGTCTTCGAATTCGTTATGTGAATTTCGAGCGAAATCCTGATGAAGCACCTTCCCTAGAAAAATATCACGGATTGATTGTTCTAGGCGGACATATGGGAGTTTATGAAGCTGAAATTTACAAGCATATTAAAATCGAAATGCAACTCATTGAAGAGGCACTGAAAAAGAATATTCCCATTTTGGGTATTTGCTTGGGAGCACAAATGTTGGCCCATGTCCTAGGGGCAGATGTTCGACAAAGCGCTAAAAAAGAAATTGGCTGGTATGATCTAAATCTAACTGATCAAGGTCTTAATGATCCAGTTTTGTCCCACTTCCAAAAAACTGAAAAAGTATTTCAGCTCCATGGCGATACATTTGAAATTCCAAAGTCGGCCATTCACCTTGCCTCCTCCGAACTTTTTCCAGGTCAGGCCTTTAGGTATGGAGAAAAAGTGTACGGACTGCAATGCCACCTAGAGGTAGATCAGGCGATGATCCATCGCTGGTTGGATAATAAGAGAAACCAACACGAGATTGCCAATTCAAATGGAAAATTTTCCGTAGCGCAAATCAGACTTGAAACTGAACAATATATTTCTCACTCAATGGACTTGAGTCGACAAACCTTTTCAAGATTTATTGAACTTTTCACTCTAAGGGAAAGACCGATACTTCTGGGTTCTGATGAAGGTGGTAAGTCATCCAAGCATCGTTGATAAGTCAAGAACAAGAGCTACCAATAATAATTATGTCTCATCATGAAGGAATTGTAGAGAAATTCTCTATCGCGTACCTCTTTAAGAGGATCAATAATTTTTCGTGCATCATCAAATGATTTAAAATCTAAATCCATTCTTTTTTTACTAAGTTTTTTAATTTTTTTTCTGAGTATAGCAACTTCTCTTTCATTAACCTTTGGTTCTAGAACTGTTTTTATCAAAACCATTTTGGCCTTATTAATTTCTTCATTCAACGCCTTTGACTCTGCCATTGTTTTATCTTGAAGTGATAAGAGATCTTTTTTTTGTAGTTTTGATAAAGTTTCAGACTGCAGAATATAATTTTTAGCGTTTTCTGCTAAATCTGATTGCTTTACGACAGTTTCACTTTGAATTTCTTTTTCAATTTTTTTCTCGGCTAATTTTTGAGTGGTGCATGAAGATAGGAATATAAAGGCCATTAAAGTGATTATTTTTTTCATGATTTACCTTTTGAACTGCAAATAAGCCAAAAATAAAGTTTATATCCGGGTATTATTCTTTGACAGGGTAAAAGACATTCATAATTACTATAGGTGGTATTTTAGTTAATAACCTCATGAGTGAATTCACCGCATATTGGGTTCCCTCCCATAATGGATTAAAATTAGGATTGCTGTCAAACCAAGGAGTCTCCATGTCTTCAATCCAACCTTATCTCATGTTCCCGGGGAATTGCGAGGAAGCTATAAAATTCTATTGTGATGTCTTCGGAGGAGAAATTAAATCATCTATAAAATATAAAGATGGTCCGATGGATGTTCCAGAAATCTGGAAAGAGAAAATTATGCACGCTACTTTTATTATTCGAGGTGATCAATTAATGGCTTCCGATAGTTTCCCAGGCAACGAACCGGTAAAAGGAAATAACATCAACCTCTCAGTTGGTTTCGATACAAAGAGTCGGCCGGATGAAGCATTCAATAAGCTAGCTAAAGGTGGAAGAATAATGATGCCTCTAGAAAATACGTTTTGGGGTGCTCGTTATGGTCAACTGGTTGATCACTATGGAGTGAGCTGGATGTTTACTCAAGAATTAGAAAAACCAAAGAAGTCTCATTAGACACTATTTAATCAATGACGTACAAGCTGACGTGTCCCTAAGGCCTATATCTTATAATTTGCTATAATATATTGCCAAATGGCATTCAATTCAATCATATCCTGTTTTAATTCCCTTACTTTTTTGCTTGTATCTTTTGGATGGACCTTCTCAATCTCTTGAAGTTTATCAACACATTTATTATAAGCAATTTTCAGATCAACAATTCTGTATTTAAATTTTTTCTTTTCAGCTTTATTATTTATTTGAGAAAGAGTTTTATCAATATCAATTTTTTTCAATTTATCAGCATAATCTCGCAACAAGCTGGCTTCATTCCCGGCCCAAGAGACGGTGAGAGGGACAGGCTTTAGGATAATCTCTTTTTCAAAATTTTTCCTTGAACAAGAAGTTAAATTTATTAAAAGAATAAATGACAAGGCAAACTTTAGCAGTATTTGGCTATTTGCTTTCATTGATATCTGCATTGACACGATCAAGATTTTCTTTTTCAACCTGATATAAGCCATAAATAATTTCTCTATTGTCTTCTTCAACAGCACTCTCCTCTGAATCAGCTGTCAGGGGCTTTTTAAGTTCAGACTCCAGTTGTTTTATTCTTTCTTCGAGTTTTTGACGTTGCTCGATGAGATCTTTTAATTTATCCATATTGATTTCCCCCTTCTTGACGATATTCAAAATATAAAGTCATTAATAATATATAATTCGTATTATGATGATAGATAGGGATTATAAGTAAACCATTTATGAAACAAAATTGGTAAAAACAGATGCATCTACCAACCAAAATAATTTTCCATTTATTGGTTGAATCAGTCGAGCAGGAAGTGTCGTTGATGGTTCTTCCTGTGATAAAACTTTTTCCAATATTTTGGATTTTTCTTCATTGGTAACCAAAAAAACTATCAGCTGCGCAAGATTGAGAATTGGTAGTGTTACTGTTATTCGCGCAAAATCCTCAGTTTCTTTTTGAACAGCAATAAACCAACGCTCTCTTTCCTTTAAAGCGGAGGCTTGAGGAAAGAGTGAAGCAATGTGACCATCAACTCCTAATCCAAGAAAAACCAGGTCAAAACTTGGTTTTGAATGGCTAAAATACTTTCTTAAGGTATTTTCATAAAGAATGGCAGATTTATGAGGATTTTGACTACAAAGTATAGGATGAATTTGATTTGCAGGAATCGCAATATGAGAGAGCAAAGCTTCGTTGACCATTAAATAATTGCTAAGTGGATCGTTGGAGTCTACACAACGCTCATCTCCCCAAAAAAAATCAACTCGTGACCAATCAACTTGATCCTTGAAAGGTTCTTCAGCTAGATATTCATATGTACGCCGAGGTGTGGCCCCACCGGAGAGAAGAACATTAAATCGTCCTGAGCGATTAATCGCTTTGTGAAATTGCTCAATAAATATTTTAGCAGCAGCAATAGCTAAGGCTTCTTCATTGGGATAACGGACAAGCACTTTGTTCCTCCAATGAAGTAGATGTAAGAAGCCACTTCCTTCCATCTCTTTCGATTAAATCATCCGAAGCCTTGGGCCCCCAAGATCCTGCCGGATAATTTGGAAAATCTGAGGGAGTCTTTTTTTCCCATTCGTCTAGTATGACAGTTAGTATCGACCATGCGGCGGTTTCACGATCAGATCTAATAAATAACATTCCATCTCCGTTTATAATATCGAGTAAAAGAGTTTCATAGGCCGATGGAAATTTTCCTGGAAAAAATTCATTGTAACAAAATCGCATATCAACAGGTTGCAATTTAAAATGGGTGCCTGGTCGCTTAACCTGAAAGCGCAGGATTATACTTTCTTCGGGTTGAATTCTAATTATAAGATTATTTGGCACAGACATTTCATGTGTCTTGCCTGGAAATGTTTGGTGAGGGACAGAACGAAACTGCAAAGAGATTTCCGCGACTTGTTTAGGTAATTTCTTTCCTGCACGTAAATAAAAAGGAACATCCTGCCAGCGCCAGTTATCGACATAAAGTTTTAAGGCCACAAATGTTTCCGTTTTCGAGTTTGGATCTATTCTTGGTTCTTCTCGGTAACCAATATATTGTCCACGTACTGCAATCTTTGAAACCTGATCTTTAGCTATAGGTCGAATTGAATGAAGCACATCTATCATTTTATTTTGAAATTCATTTTTTATAAATTCGATAGGTGGCTCCATCGCGATAAGGCAAAGCAATTGGAGCAAATGATTTTCAACCATATCCCTAAGAGCTCCGGACTTGTCATAATAATTCCCTCTATTTTCAACTCCTATTTCTTCCGCAACTGTAATTTGGACATTATCAATATAATTGCGATTCCAAAGAGGCTCAAAAAGGCTATTTGCAAAACGCAAAGCCAGAATATTTTGTACTGTTTCTTTTCCTAGATAATGATCAATGCGATAGATTTGTGATTCATCTAATAAACGGGTTAAAGTTTCATTGAGTTTAGATGATGATTCCAAATCTTTCCCAAAAGGTTTTTCGATAACCACTCTGCTTTCTTTATTTAAGAATAAGTTTGCTTCTCCTAAGTGATTAATTATATTTTCAACTAAAAAAGGAGCTGTCGCTAGATAGAATATATATTTCGGTGAGTTCTTTAGTTCTACTTGAAGTCGGGTATAAGACTCTGCTTTAAGGAAATCAAGATTTAGATATTTTAAAAATATTGAAAAAGACCGCCAACTCTCTTTTCCATTACTTTTTCTTTGATGTGAAAATTCATTAATGTTTTCTTTGAGATGTTTGTTAAAATCATCTTGTGTCCACCCTTGATGATCAAGACCTAAAATAGAAAAATGTTGTGGCAGTTTTTGATCCAGAAAAAGATCATAGAGAGCAGGGATAAGTTTTCGTTTAGTAAGATCTCCTCCAGCTCCGAAAATTACAAATATAGTTGGAGATGGCCCAGTCATTCTTGCCCCCAATTTTTATGAAAGACGCCAACTTCGTCGATCCTTTCATAAGTGTGCGCCCCAAAATAATCTCGCTGGGCCTGAATTAGATTAGCAGGTAGCCACTCACTTCGATAACCGTCATAATACGAAAGAGATGCCATAAAAGCAGGAAGAGGAATTCCAAACCGGCTTCCTGCTTCAACGATAGCTCGTAAATCAGCTTGTTTGTTTCTGACCTCTAGATGCAAATGAGAATCCAAAAGTAAATGAGAGAGCTGAGTTGAATGAAATGCTGACATAATCGCTTCCAATAAAGCGGCCCTAATAATACATCCGCCTCTCCAGATACGGGCAATGTCTTCAACTTTGAAATCATAACTGTAGGTAACAGATGCTTTGGTGAGAAGGGCCATTCCTTGAGCAAAAGTGATAATAGAACTTGCATAATAGGCATTGCCAAGTTGTTGTAAAAAAAGTTTGCGATCACCTTTAAATTTTATTTCAGGCCCATGCAGGTAAAGCCCTGCCATTTTTCGTTCTTCTTTGTGGAGAGAAAGATCACGCATGCTGACGGCAGCATCAATCGTGGGAATAGGAACTTGTAGCTCCATCGCATCTTGACAGACCCACATTCCCGTTCCCTTTTGTTTTGCTACATCTAAAATAACATCAATCAAACGGTTGTTCGTTTTATCGTCTTTTTCTAGAAAAATTTTTTCGGTGATTTCTAAGAGATAAGAATTAAATTCCTTTTTATTCCATTCTTTATAAACCTCGTGGCATTCATCGTTGGATAACTTGAGAACTTTTTTCATCAAGTGATAAGTTTCGGCCATTAATTGCATGAGTCCATACTCAATTCCGTTATGAACCATCTTCACATAGTGACCAGCAGAGCCTGGACCTAAATAGCTTACACAAACTTCACCATTTACTTTGGCGGCAATGGCCTCAAGGATGGGACGAATATGCTCGTAAGCTTCAGGGTTTCCTCCGGGCATTATGCTTGGACCAAATCTAGCACCTTCTTCGCCTCCTGATATACCCATTCCAAAAAAATAAATTCCTTTTTCTTTAAGAGATTTTTCACGATGGTTGGTATCCTTAAAATGGGAATTTCCAGCATCAATTAACATATCTCCTGGAGACATCAATGATGACATTTCTGCAATAACAGCATCGACGACGGGGGAAGGAACCAGTAAAAGAATAGCGCGAGGTTGGTGTATATTTTTTAAAAACTCTTCTAAATTATTCGTAGCTTCAATATTAGAATTTTTTGTTGCCATTGCACGTAGTGCCTCAACTTTATCTTTATCTTTATCCAAACCAATAACTCGGTAACCGTGATCAGCAATATTTAATAAAAGATTACTTCCCATTGTTCCGAGTCCCACAATTCCTATTTCATATTTGTTGCTCATAAAAGGCTTACTCCTTCAAGGATACAATGGATCAACAATCTGTCTCATTTAGCATCTCTATTTTTTCAATTTGTGTAATTTTAGCAAGCCTTCTCAAATGTCTTAATTTGCCGCTAAATTTCGCATTTAAAAAAGTTTGGATTAATTCTATTGCAAATGGAAATGTCACTAGCTGTGCACCCATGCAAATAATATTCATATCATCGTGTTCAACCCCTTGGCGGGCAGAAAACAAATCATGAACAAGTGCTGCTCGGACATTTTTAATTTTATTGGCAGCAATACTCGCACCTACTCCACTTCCACAGATCGCAATTCCTCGATCAATAGCTCCGCTGGAAACGGCACGGGCCAATGGAAATACATAATCGGGATAATCATCGTCCGAGTTGTTAGTGCTCGCTCCGAAATCAATCAATTCAATGCCGTCATTTTGGAAGGCAGTTATTAACTCTTTCTTCAATTCAAATCCTCTATGATCGGCAGCAATTCCCACTCGCATTTTTCACCTCTCGTTCGCAGTAAGAATAAACGACTGGGCCAATTTAAAAATATTCTCTACATTAAATCCATATTCCTTCATCACGACTTCTCCAGGAGCAGAAGCACCGTAGCGATCCACACCAACAACTTCTATTAACTTATTACTTTTTTTACTTTTTTTACTAAGATAAGAATTCCATCCCAAAGACCTACCCGCCTCTATGACTAACTTCGGAACCTTATGCGGAAGAACTTCTTCTTGATATTCATCAGGATTATCTGCAAAGATATTCACACTGGGAATACTCACGACTCGAACAGCAATACTTATATTTTCTAAACGCCTCTGAACTTCAAGAGCAAGATGAACTTCAGAACCTGTCGCCAATAATATTAAATTGAGTTTAGAATTAAGCGTTGTATCTGATAAAATATAGCCCCCGCGAGAAACTCCATTTTTGAGTTGCGGGAATTTATCAGAATGTAAAATTGGTAGTTTTTGTCGAGTCAAAATCAAAGCAATGGGAGCACTTCGATTCGCAATTATAAACTCCCAACAGGCCAAGGTTTCATTGGCATCGGCAGGCCTTAGAACTGTTAAACCTGGAATTGATCTCAATCCTAATAATTGTTCCACTGGTTGATGAGTCGGTCCATCTTCTCCCAGCGCAATGCTATCATGAGTAAAAATGTAAATAACTGGCAATTCATTCATGGCCGCAAGACGTATTGGAGGTCGCATATAATCACTAAAAATTAAAAATGTTGCTCCGTAAACAATAAAACCTTTATGAAGGGTTATTCCATTCAGAATTCCTCCCATGGCATGCTCTCGAATTCCAAAATGAATATTAAGTCCAGTGCGTGTAGCAGCACTAAAATCGCCACCATCTTGAATATAAGTTTTTGTACTTGGTGCAAGATCAGCTGCTCCACCAATCAGTTCAGGAATATGAACAGCTAAATTATTAAGTGCAAATTCTGAAGCACTTCTTGAAGACATCTCTTCTTCATTTATTTTTATTTCACCTGCACTCCACCCAAGAGGCAATTGACTTTTTTGGACACGCTCCAATTCAAGTGCTAAAGCTGGAAAGTCCAGAGAATAAGAATTAAAACGTTCATTCCAATCACTTTGATCTTTTTTTCCTCTAGAAAGTGCCATCCGAAAATGTTTTAGGGCCTCGTCTGGAACAAAAAATGAGGGACCTATTGGCCATCCCAAATTCTGCTTCGTAAGAATGACTTCATCACTCCCTAGTGGTTCACCGTGTGCTTTTTCGCTATCTTGCTTATGAGGACTACCAAAACCAATATGGGTGCTAACTACTATTAACGAAGGTCTATCTTTAATTTCTTTTGCAGCTTCTAATGCCTTAATAATCGAAGATATTTTATTTCCGTCCTCGATATGTTGAGTATGCCACTCATAAGCTGAGAAACGCTTTCCTACATCTTCAGTGAATGCCAGCGTCGTACTTCCTTCAATCGTGATTCGGTTTTGATCGTAAAGAACAATCAGTTTTCCTAGACGCTGATGGCCGGCAAATGAAGCGGCTTCAGATGTTACTCCCTCCATCATGTCTCCATCACTGGCAATGACATAAGTGTAATGATTGATGATTTCATGACCTGGCCGATTAAATCTAGCGCCTAATGCTTGCTCGGCCATGGCCATACCAACTGCATTTGAAAAACCTTGCCCTAGTGGGCCGGTTGTCGCTTCCACTCCGGGTGTTTTTCTATATTCGGGGTGTCCAGGAGTTAAACTATTCCATTGTCGAAATTTTTTTAATTCATCGAGGGATAGATTAAAACCGGTCAAATAAAGAAGGGAATATAAAAGTGCAGATCCATGGCCTGCAGATAAAACAAACCGGTCACGATCCGTCCATTCAGGATCCAGTGGATTGTATTTAAGAAAGCGATCCCACAACGTATAGGCCATGGGGGAAGCCCCTAAAGGCAACCCTGGATGTCCTGACTTTGCTTTTTCAACTGCGTCGACTGCTAAAAAGCGAAGAGCGTTGATACATAATAAATCTAATTCAGACTGATCCCCGTTCTTCATTTAAATACCTTTTCGTTGAAAAAAAATGCGCACTTTAAACAGCTAAGCTTAAGGTCAAAAAATTGAGAATAAAAATATTCAAAAACGATTTTATACATCTCTAAAATATATGCTTCAGAAATTTAATTCATAAGAATTCAGTATGACAGTAATAGGGATTTAATATTTTCTTTATTTTTATTAATTGAATAAGGTTTGTTATCTCGGAGGTAAATTGGGAATAAATGTAAACTCCGTAAATTGGGATTTTCTTCTTCGACTTCAAAAGGATTCGTTTCAATATTTTGTTGACCTTGCAAACCCCAACAATGGATTAATTCCAGATACGGATAATAAAGAGTCCTCTGCAAGCATTGCAGGCATGGGGTTTGCTTTAAGTTGCTACCCCATAGCTATTGAAAAAAAATTTATGTCTCGAAGCGAGGTCATTGACAGAATTCTTGTTGTCCTAAATTTTTTTGCCGATAGTGAACAAAGTGATAATGAAAACGCTACAGGATACAAAGGTTTCTACTACCATTTTCTAGACATGAAAACAGGACTCCGGGCCGGTGGCTGCGAGCTATCGTTTGTTGACACAGGTTTTTTATTGGCAGGAATTTTATGTGTGGCAACTTATTTTCAAGGCACCGATCCAGTGGAGAAAAAAATTCGCTCTTTGGCCGATTATCTTTATAGACGGGTTGATTGGCAATGGGCCATATGCGAAAAGTTATCGCTCTCACAAGGATGGACCCCCTCTTCTGGATTCATACATTATGCTTGGGAAGGATATAATGAAGCGTTGTTACTTTATACTTTGGGACTGGGCTCTCCGACTTTTCCGCTTGCAGAAAAAAGTTTTGCGGTATGGACATCAACCTATCAATGGGAAAATATATACGATGTAGATTTTCTTTACGCCGGACCTCTATTCATTCATATGTATTCTCATGCGTGGATTGATTTTAGAGGCATACGCGATAAATTTATGCGTGAAAAAAAAATTGATTACTTTGAAAATTCACGCCGTGCTTTAAAAGTTCAGCAAATTTATTGTGATCGAAACCCAAATAATTTTAAAGGCTACGAAAAAAACTGTTGGGGAATTACTGCAGATCTAGGACCCGATTATCAAAAACAAATTATTAATGGAAAACCAATCACCTTTTATTCTTATGCTGCTCGAGGAGTTCCCTATGGACCTGATGATGGAACAATCGCTCCATGGGCAACACTCGCTTCCCTTTGTTTTGACGAAACAATTGGCATTTCCGCCATTAACCATCTTCGAGTAAATTATCCACAAATTCTAGGCAAGTACGGATTCAAGTGCAGTTTTAATGATTCAATTGTTCCGCCATGGTTCCCAGAAAGATTTTATGCTCTTGATTTAGGCATCAGTATCTTAATGTTAGAAAATGCACAAAATAATTTTACATGGAACTTGATGAAAAAATGTCCAGTTATTTCCAATGGACTTCGCCGAGCTGGATTTCGAGGTGGATGGTTATGAATGCGAATTCAAAAATTCTTTTGATGCCAGATGATTTCTACAATCGTAAATTACTCACGCAAGTTCATCCAGACAACTGGATTAATCCAGTACCTGCCAAATGCTATAATATCGTTGTTATCGGTGCCGGAACAGCAGGTCTTGTCACTGCTGCAGCTGCCGCCAGCTTAGGTGCCAAGGTAGCGCTTGTGGAAAAAAACTTAATGGGCGGAGACTGTCTCAATGTGGGATGCATTCCCTCCAAGACCCTCGCTAGGGCCGCTAGGATTTGTTCAGACATACGCCAGGCCGCCAATTATGGAGTCCGTGGTAATATAAAACTCGAAAATTTTGAAGTTGATTTTGAATATGTTATGGAAAGAGTCAGAAGCATTAGAGCTCAGGTTGCAACTCACGATTCGGCCGAAAGATTTTCCGAACTCGGTGTGGATATTTTTTTTGGTAAGGCAATATTTCTTGACCAGGAAACCGTGAGTGTAGGCTCCAGTATTCTTCGTTTTAAAAAAGCTGTCATTGCAACAGGAAGTCATCCTCGTCATCAAAAAATTCCAGGCATGGATGAAAAATATTATCTAACCAACGAAACAGTTTTCAATCTCACCAAACTTCCCCCGCGCTTGATGGTGATTGGAGGAGGTCCACTTGGCTGTGAACTCGCCCAGGCCTTCCAAAGGTTTGGATCCAAGGTTACCATTGTCCAAAAAACTCCGCTCTTTCTTCCTCGTGAAGAGCGAGATGCTGCTCAATTGCTTTCAGACTCCTTCGCTAAAGATGAAATACAAATTAGACTCAACAGCGTTGTGACGGGATTTTCTACTAACGGAGAAGAAAAAATTATCCAAATTAATAATCAGAATGAAACTCAAACAATTCATGTCGATGCCATAATTACAGGAATCGGACGCGTCCCAAATATCGAAGATTTAAATCTTGAAGCGGCCAATATAAAATATAATGAGAAAGGAATCACTGTGAATGATTTTCTTCAGACCAGTAATCCAAATGTCTACGCAGCAGGAGACGTTTGTTCAGAATATCAGTACACTCATGTGGCCGATGCAACGGCAAGAATTGTCGTTCAAAATGCTTTATTCTTAGGACGAAAAAGATTTTCCGATCTTATCATTCCCTGGTGCACTTACACCGATCCAGAAATAGCCCATATTGGAATTTATGTGCGCGATGCTCGTGCTCTTGGGCTTCCTATTAAGTCTTATACTATTCCAATGCATCAAGTAGATCGAGCTGTCGCCGATGGCGAAGAGCAAGGTTTTGTAAAAATACATGTGCGTGAAGGGACGGATAAAATTCTCGGTGCAACCATTGTGGCAAGGCATGCCGGAGAAATGATCAATGAAGTTTCATTAGCAATGGTTGCAGGCCTTGGATTACGAGATATTGAAAAAGTGATCCACTCGTATCCAACTCAGGCCGAAGGAATTAAAAAGGCAGCCGATGCCTATAACAGAACCAAATTAACTCCTCTCTTTGGAAAACTGAGTCGTTTTTGGCTGAGTCTAACAAGAAAAACTCATTTTTGATCAACTGGATGATAAATTCTTTTTAAAACTTTAAATCCAGTATCAGAAAAATAATAAATAGTTGTTCTTAAGAATGATTTATTAGTGGCCGAGCTCAGTAAGTCAGTTACCTCAGGTACATTCATCATCTCAGTTGATATATCTAAATTAATTGGGGTATTAGCATCCCAAATTAGATTGTCCTTATGCGATTCTGGTGAAAAATAAAGCATAGATCTAACCACTGTCTCATTAAACTTAAGTGTATTTTCTGTTGAGAGAGAAACGATCTCAACATTTTTATCGCTGGGATCTTCAAGTGAAGTTCCTGGTTGTTTTACCAAATAACTGCTCACAAAGAGGAAGTGTCCAGTAGCTCCTTGAACTTTACCTGTTGCTTTAATAGAAAGAGATTGGTCACTTTCAAGCTTAGATTTAACTGAAAAATTCTTTAAACTCAAATTATCCACAACACTGCCTTTTGGTAGTGCCAGGGTGCCATTTAATTTGACTGACATATACTGTCCCGAACTGAAGCGATCGAGAGTATCAAAGGTTAGTGTTCCATAACCTTCATGTCCCCATTCTTCTCCCCAGCTGTTTTTGAAGAAAAATATTTTTTTATCCATATCGTATCCAGTGATAGTCACTGCATGACCACCACACGCCTCAGGGGTTTTCAAACATTCTTCTCGAAGAGCATCGTTGTAAAAAATATCCCCAGACTCAGGCCATCCATTTTCGTTGACGATTAAACCAAAACTTAATGGACGTTTTTCTATTGCTAAAAATTTTATGACCTCATTAGTATTGCTTGGAACATTTATTACTTCAAAACCATCAGCATTAATGACTTTTTTCATAATATTGTCAGTTGGACGATTATGAGAAAAACAATTTTTAGGTGCCGCTGCATCAGTACTTTTAAATTGAGAACAAGGTAAGCTTTTCACAAACCATGAAGGTTGATAGGCCCAGTCGCTTTCGACTAGTATCCCATTTTTTTTCAGTACTATTAAATTATAGCCCACATTCGACCCTTCATCATCAGCAAAGAAACCAGCACTCTTTGTTTTATAATTTAAGTATTCTTCAGAAAGATTTGTCTCAAGCTGCAAATCTTTTTTGATTGAAGCCTCAACGATTGCCATGACTGTAAAAAAGGTACAAGTTCCCCGGTTTCCCTGGTTCTTTACCGGGGTCATATCATTTTTTAAATCGACGATTCTAGGTAAGCCAGCTAATTCTTTTTCATCGATTGTGCTTGGATTATTTAAATCGACAAACGCACTTAAAACCATCTTGTGTTTAAAAGTTGAACCATTGACAACTTTTTTTGGACCACATGATTGAGTGATACAAGCGATAGCAAGAAGAGCGAAACTAATTTTTTTCATAATTCTCTTAATCGTTTTAGAAAGTGGTCTGGCCCACCTGCTGTTAATAATAGATGAACTATTATTGCAAGATTAAAAAAGATTGGCCGATATTTAGCATTATTTACATAGCTGTATAGAAATTTGACAGTGAGATATTATTCTAGGTAGTTAAAAGCAATCAATTCCTTTTCTTAGCTTGGTTATAAGTCGAATAGATATTTTTTATTATTTTTTTGAAACAAGCCGCCGTAACTTTTATATAGAAATTAAGTCATGGAGCCGCTATGCCCACGAAAATCCCCCTTGTAATCAAATCGTTTATCATCTCAACTCTGATAACTGCATCTTTTTGTGCCAGTGCTCAGCATGGGGGACGGCATTTCGAAGGAAGTCGGCGTCAAGGAGGCATTGGCCGCTGGCATGGCGGTAATATTCACCACTTTGAATTTCACGATCGAGCTTTATGGCGTGGAGGACATTGGCGTCATGCTAGATACAGTGGACGTTTTGGATGGTGGTGGGTAGTGGGTCCTACTTGGTATTTTTATTCTCAACCAATCTATCCTTACCCCGATCCCTATACACCTTCAGTCGTAGCTACACCTCAAAGCTCTCCTGTACAGAACTGGTATTTCTGCGAGGCTTCTAAAGACTATTACCCTTATGTCGCCACCTGTCCTGGTGGATGGAAAACGGTTCCTGCAACTCCGTCATCTGTTGCACCAGACAGTCCTCCCAAAAAATAAATAAGGAGATAAACATGATTTCTAGTTGGTATCGTAAAATTTTTTATTGCTCGGTGCTTAGTATTTCTATTTTATTTTCAGGGTGTTCATCAACCACGCCCACTGGCCCCAAAATAGCGGTTATGCCGGCACCTGGAAAACCATTTGATGTGTTTGTAACAGACGACACTTTATGCCGCCAATACGCTATGCAATCCATTGGCCTGGCCCCCAAATCAGCATCAGCTAATGCCGTTGGGACTGCTGTTGCCGGAACTGCACTTGGCACGGCCGCAGGAGCATTGATGGGTGGACGCCAAGGTGCTTCTGTCGGAGCAGGAGTAGGACTTATTGGTGGCTCCATGGCAGGTTCAGGACAGGCTGGGTATGAAGCGCGAGATGTTCAGTGGAGTTACGACAATGCCTACGCTCAGTGCATGTATGCCAAAGGTAATCAGGTCCCAGGCTTTCAAATTCAACAACAAGTACCACCTCCTCCAGCTTCTAAAGCTGAAAACAAAAAATAATTATGGTAAGTATTGGTGCCCATGTATCTGTCGCTGGTGGTTTATACAAGGGTATAGAAAAAGCTGTGGCGATTGGTGCTCATACTATTCAAATTTTTGGGTCTTCACCACGTCAATGGACAACTCGATTTCCAGATCAGCATTCAATTGATCTTTATAAAGACGCGATTAAAAAAAGTAAAATCACTTCAGTTTATCTCCACGCTCCTTATCTGGTTAATCTTGGAACTTTTAAAGATGATCATTGGAATAAATCGATAAAAAATTTAATTGATCATTTGCAAATTGCCAAACTCATTAATGCCAATGGTCTCATTTTTCACGTAGGAACTATATCCCCTCCCGAAAAATCAAGAACACTCTCACTCGAGCGCGCGGCCCTTGGGATGAAGGAAGTTCTAAAACAAGTAAAAGGTAAAACCCAATTGATCATGGAAAATTCTGCTGGAGGCTCAAATAAAATTGGTTATAGCATTGAGGATTTGGCCGCAATCTTTAAAAAAGTGAAATCATCGAGAGTAAAAATTTGTTTGGACACGGCCCACGCCCTTGAAGCGGGATTGATAGAGTCTTACTCTCCTCCACTTATAAAAAAACTTTTTGATGAATTTGATGACAAAATAGGTCTTGAACATCTCAGTGTCCTGCACATTAATGATTCAAAAACTCCCTATAACTCTCACCACGACCTTCATGAAAATATTGGAAAAGGCCATATCGGCCTGGAAGGTTTCAAGAATTTGGCCCGTGAAAAACGAGTGAGAAATAAACCTTGGATACTGGAAGTTCCCGGGTTTGATCATGTTGGGCCTGATAAAAAAAATATTGAACTCTTAAATTCTTGTTTCTAATTAATTCGCTCAAGCCACACACCACATTCCATATGATCAGTATATGGAAATTGATCAAACAATGCGATTCGCTTTATGCAATGAGTTTCAGTCAAGGTGGATAAATTATCTATTAAAGTATTCGGATTACATGAAATATATAAAATACGCTTATAGTCCTGGACTAAAGCGAGAGTATTAGGATCAATCCCGGCCCTTGGAGGATCTACTAAAATGGTGGTAAATTCATAACTTTTTAAATCTATCCCTTTTAGTCGTGTGTATTCTCTTTTGCCAGACATCGCATCGCTAAAATCTTCGGCAGACATCCGAATGATCTGCAGATTTTTTATATTATTTAAAGCAATATTAAACTGGGCTGCTTCCACTGAAGGCTTGGCCAGTTCTGTGGCCAATACGTTTTTAAAATTTGGCGCAAGGGCAATTGAAAAATTTCCGTTGCCACAGTAAAGCTCAAGCAAATCACCAGTGCTATTTTTAGTCACATCAATTGCCCACTCCAACATTTTAATTGCAACTCTACCGTTTGGTTGAGTAAAGCTATTTTCAATTTGTTTGTAAGTAAGAATTTTTCCAGCTAACGGCAATTGTTCTAAAACAAATTCTTGATCGATTATTATTTGTTGTTTGCGAGCGCGCCCAATTAAATTGACCTTAAACTTTAAGGCAAGCTTCTCTTTGAGTTTATGAGCAACATCAATCCAATCCGTGTTTAATTGACGGTGATAGAGCAACGATACTAAAATTTCCCCACTCAAAGTAGAGAGAAAATCCACTTGAAATAATTTATGCCGAAGCACGAGATTGGGGCGCAACTCATCCATCAGTGCGATCATCATTTCGTTGATCAATGTACTGGCAGGCAGAAATTGTTCTGTCCGAATATTTTGATCTTTATCTTTATCAAACATGTAGTAATAGAGATCATCTCCCTCATGCCAAACACGAAACTCTGTACGCATTCGGTAATGAGTAGGCTCAGAAGCAAACACTTCAATTTCAGGTATGGGATATACTGCAAATAATTGCTTTAACTTTTTAAGTTTTTCTTCAAGTTGTGAGTCGTAGTTGGAAGGGTCTAGTAATTCAATATTCAAAATATTTTATCCTTGTTAATTTCGAGGCACCAGATAATAAAGTCGTCCTTTCTGCTTCATCACTCCAGCTTTTTGAGCGGCAGTGTCTCCTTTTCCAAAATACAAATCCACTCTCCCGCCACCGCGAATGGCCCCTCCGATATCCTCATCCAATACGAAACGAGGTAACTTCAACCAAGTTGTTGGTTCAATATCAGAAAGTGTTGCAAACTGTGGTTCTTCAATGTCTAAAAAGGCTAGAGCACCTTTGGGGAAAAAATTTAAATCTGTTGCAATAGTTCTTCCCTCACTCACTTCCATGCCTGCATAAGTTAAAGCATCACTTTCTATTTTTTTAAAGAATACATAACTGGGATTAATATTGAGAATTTTTTGTAGCTCGTCTGCAGGCAAAGTTTTCAAGTAGGCTTTAATTTTTTGCATACTCATTTTTTCTGGAGGAATGATATTTTTTAAGGATTTCCCAAGGGCCGCATAAGCGTGGCCATTTTGATTATCGTAACCCAAACGAATTTTTTCACCATTCTCAAATTCGACAACTCCTGAGCCTTGAATCTGGATAAAAAAAGCATCAATAGGATCAAGCCATGCCAATTCAAGATTTTGATCTTTGAGTTTAGCATCGGTGTCGATTTCTTTACGAGTAAAGTAAGGGACAATAGTTTTATTTTCAATACGTCCTTGCAAGGTTCCAGGAACCTCTCCCTTGGGGATTTTATTAGCAAAGTATTTTAAATTGATGGTTACTAAATCATTAGGTGTTGCATAAAGAGCTCGTGAAAACTCCAGACTTTTTTGGTGTGAGCCATGGACTTGCGGTTCATAGTATCCCGTAGACATGACCTCTCCCCAAGTGCTTCGCCCATAAACCTCATAAAAATCGAAATTTTGGCCAATCCAATCAGTCCAGTCGCTTTCGTGTTCGAGAATTTTTAGAAGTGCCGAAATATATTTTATTTTTTCAATTTTTCGGTCACCAAAAACCATGGGGTCTGCGACTTGTTTAGACATTTTCATCACATTAATATGTTTTTTTAGGGCAATGAAAAAACTCTCTCTAGACAAGCTGTCAGAAAACTTTGGAGCAGACTTCACCGGCCGCATTGCATCTTCAACCCGCTTCAGAGGAGCTCTGGCGCAGCCAGTAAGGAATAAGAATAAGCAAAGTAAATATCTCATTTATCAATAATCGCCAAAGGCCCCTCACATGTCAAAAGCTGAACCATTTAGTTGACGATAAAAGCTGATCGCTTAGAATTAAATAGAAAATATTTTATTATTCAAAAATAGAGGGATAAATAATGAAAAACTTCAAGTACTTTTTTCAAATCGTTCATCATTCAAAACTTGGCTCCATCGCTCTATTAATTCTGCGCCTGATAGTTGGTAGTGCCTTTTTCATCCACGGATCGGGAAAAATTCATACTCCATTTAGCTGGATGCCACCTCAAGTTCCAATCCCCGCCTTTTTGCAATTTTTAGCGGCAATCTCAGAATTCGGAGGAGGTACGGCCTTATTACTCGGACTATTAACCCCACTGGCATCGCTGGGAATTGCTTGTACGATGTCTGGAGCTGTCTATATGCACTTAATAATCAGGCATGATCCATTTGTAAACCTTACGGGAGGAATGTCTTATGAGCCCGCCTTGGGCTATTTAGGTGTCGCTATACTCTTTCTTGCAATGGGGCCAGGGAAATTTTCTTTAGATAAATTAATATTTGGTGAACGCAACTAATTAATCTTTTATACAATTTAAAATTGTCATTAATATTTTTAAAATTCATACGATAGAGAAGCCTCTTTTGAGGAAGCATTCTAATGGGTATAGAGAATTTAATCGGCTTAATTTTTAAATTCTTTTTAAGTGTCGTCGCTTTTATTTGTATAAAATTTTTGATGTTTTCTTAATATCTTTTATAAAGTTAAGTCGCTTATCTTTTTTTGGTTTGAATTGAGAGGATAAGACTTAAGTAATTTATAAATCGGAAAGGCACCACCCGAAATCATTTCGTAAAGAGCTAATTGCTCGACTTTTAGTTTTCCAAAATCAGTTCCATTGTAAGGCGAAATCATGTCCGAAACATTTTGAAAATTTTTAAGTCTAATAATTGGAAGTATTGGACGAAATAATTTGTCCTGCTGATAGATATTTTCGCTAATAAGATTTCTGGCCAAGTCATCTTGAAGTGATCGCAGTGGAATAGAATTTTGTACCCCAATCCACAAGAGTCTTCCTTCCTTTTGATTAGGATAAACCGAAACACCTCTGAGCTTTAAGTCAAAAATGCCGTGCGATTGAATGATGCTTTTAATTTTAGCGTCTAGCTCAGAAATTTTATTATAATCCATTTCCCCCAGGCTTAATAGGTTTATATGAAAAAGCTCAGCTGGAACCCATTGGTGGGTGACTTCTGATTTGTTTAAATTAATTTTTAATTTTTTAAATTTTTGTTCATCAAGATGAAATTGAGAGGCGTTAATTGCTAAAGATAATTTCATATAGTCTTTCCTGAAAAATAGACTTCGGGACCTCTCTGCCCAAAAAATTTCTGCAAGAAATAATCCATAGCTTAAAAAAATATTTTACCTGAGTGGTTTCAAACCATATTTTTTCATAATTCTGACATAACTTCCATCTTGTTTCATCGCCTCAAAAGCCTTCTGCCATTTGTGTACAGTATCTGAATCGAGAGTTTTAGAACCTGCCAAGTATTCGTGGAGTATCAAAAGCGTAGCTCCTGCTCTCAACTCATCATCACCAAGCCCTCCCTTTTCTTTATATCTACTCTTGAAACTAAGAGGAGCGACCCAGGCATCAAGCCGTCTGAACTTCAACATTTTCACACACTGAGCATCAGTTGTGCATGATTCAACATTTTTAAATCCCCACTGCTTAAGCAATGTCTCCGCTAGAGAGCCGCGAAAAACACCAAT
>JAQTTZ010000032.1 GCA_028710485.1 Bacteriovorax sp.
CCGAGCTAATTATGATCGACTTCTTGTGAAGGTTTTCACCTGGCTTCAAGTTATTAATAATTTGGGGGATATTTTTATCGAATTTTCTGAATTTAAAATGGAGCGGATTACAAGGATTGAACTTGCTACCTTCTCGATGGCAAGCAAACGCTCTACCACTGCTACGAATTTATGTATATTCTCATAAAATAGTTCCTATTATCTAGATACCGCTTATTCTCCTCAGAAATAGATTTTTCGTTTTAGAATTTTTTATGATCAAAATTTATGTTTCGATTGTTAAATTCAGAGCTTTTGCTTAAAACAAGCATTAGTTGGGATATGAAAATGGTATTGGTGACAAATGGAAAGCTTCGTAATTCAAGCTAGTTGCCTGTCTTGGAAATCATGGTATCTTAATTTTAGTTAAAGCTTAGGTCGGAGAAAAATTATGAGTAATAACGAAGAAAAATCAGCAGGACAATTAATGAGAGAAGAGTTTTGGGAAAAAAAGAAAAAACTAAAAGCTTCTCCTGAACTACTGGCAAGATTTAAGAAAAAAGAAAAAAATTCTTCAAAGGAAGAATCACCTATTAAGAAAGTTGCTCGCCCTAATTCCCCTGAAACAGGAATATAATGAAAATTAAAATTTCTGAGCTAGAAAGACTGATTCAATCCCATCCAGAGCTTAAAAAAGGATGCATCGTTGATACAAATATAGTTTTCGCCTTTTCATTTCCACTTGATACTTTTAACGAGTGGGCAGAAGAAGTTGTAAGCACTTTACACAAACTCAATATCCCAATTTATACAAATCTAAATGTTCGCTCTGAGTTTATTGATCTCAATCGTAGGGTGATGATTCCTGAGGGACTAGTTGATTTTTACGATGAGATTGACGGCTCTTTTGATGAAGGTACTGTCATTGCAAAGCTGAAATCATTAAAAACAAGAAAAAGAAAAGCAGAAGATGAAGGAAGAACTTTTAAGTTGAGTGATTCGGAAATCAAACAATATAGTGAACTTCTTAATCGCATTCCTTGGGTAGATGGAGAAAGTAACTGGACACTTTTTTGTCGTGATTATTTTGCTCCATATATTGATGACGTTTGGGAGAGAGCCGTTAAGCGAATGAAAATCAATTTTCTTGGCACAAGGGAAATCGAAAGCAAAGAGTTTTTCGAGAAACATCCATCATGGGAAAACATGGTAAAGATTGTTGGATTGTCTGGGCTTGGTTCTTCTGATGCTATGATCGTAAATCTCTTTCAGGAATCAAAGATCCCGCTGATGATTACGGCCGATGTTGCTGTGAAAAATATGTTATTGGAATTTATGACTTCAGAGAATTTCGTGCTTGCTCCATAACTTGCAGAGAGCATTAACAAGTTTTCTCAAAGAATGTAAAACTTTAAACTATTAAGTTTAGTGCAGAAATAAAAAATATTTGATATAAAATGTTCATGAAAAATCATCGCTTCATCATGGAAAAATTTTTATCTAAGAATAACTTTCCACCAAAATCACATTTTAGAACTATTAATCGAAATGACATCGTTGCTTTAGGCGATCTTTTATATGAAGCAGATCTTGGCACAGTTGATGATGAAGGACTTCCGGTTGAAGACTCAATAAATGAAATTGAAAATACTTTAAGTGGAAAGTATGGGAAATTCCTAGAACGCTCTTCATTTGTTGCTATAGAAAATTCAAAACCTATTGCCGCTGTACTTTTTACTTTTTATGAAAAAGAATCAATGCCATTGCTTGCTTTTACCATGACTCATCCAAAATATAAAAATAAAGGACTTTGTAAGGATTTACTACAAGTTGCTTTTACACAACTCGAAAAAAATAACTATCAAAAATGTTTTCTTGCTGTGAATGCAGCTAACCTTCCGGCCGTTGCGGCTTATAAGCGGGTGGGGTTTGAAATTCGTGAATCAACCAATTTTAACAATATAGCTAAAGATTTTTGGAATACCTATCTTTCACAATTGCCCGAGGGCCAGCTTCATACAATAAGTGTAAACAATCCGCTTTTTGTTGAAAGTTCATTTGCTGGTAATGCTCTTATTACAGATGAGTTAATTCAATTGATAATCGAAGGTAAAAAATTTGCAGGTAGTAGTCTTGTTCAAGATTTTAAAACGGTAGGAGATCCATTACCTAGAGTCGGTAATTTTTGGATTGCCCTGGATAAAAATGAAGAGCCGAAATGCATTTTGAAGACAGTTCGAACAGAGATAAATAAATTCAATAATATTACAGAGGAAATTACTAAGGCGGAAGGCGAAGGTGATTGCACTATTAGATATTGGAAACAGGTACATCAAGAGATCTATACGCCATTTTTAGAACAATGGGGTATTGAGGATTTGAATGAGACAGAAGTCATTACAGAGTTTTTTGAAGTTGTTTTTAAATAATTTTTTTTGGAAATAAATTTATACTGATAATTATCTAACTCAATCGAATGACAATTAGAACACTTCTACTATTCTATCCATTTTGAATGATTTTCTATCCATTTCAGAATTAATTTTTTCGATAAATGTGAATGATCTCAGAGACTAAATGGAGCGGATTACAAGGATTGAACTTGCGACCTTCTCGATGGCAACGAGACGCTCTTCCACACCTATACTTCACTCTAAAAGCAATTTCCTATAATCTAGATACCGGTTATTTTTTTTCAAATTAGAAATTATCTTAGATATATTTTGTTACATGAGGGACAAATGATATTGTCGTAATTACATTTGGTTACGTTCAGGGAATATACAAAACTTCCCGGTTTGTATATTACCTCGGGTAACTACCTGAATCTTAAGTCTTTCGGATACTTGATTATTGAAGCCATTTGATATATACTAATGTTTGACTTGGTATATATCAATAAGTGAAGGGGGTTAAAATGTCAGCTGCAAAAGAAACAACTTTATTTATGAATGGCCGCAGCCAGTCTCTTAGAATTCCTCATGAAATGAGACTTATTGGAGAAAAGGCAAAGATTCAAAAGATTGGAAATATGCTTATTGTTACTGAAGCAGATTATGAAAATCCTTTTCTTGCCCTTGATCTTGCTCAAAGTTTAATCTCAGATGATTTTATGAAAGATGGGCGTGATCTTAAATCGATCCAAGAAAGAGAAGACCTTGAATGATCTACCTGCTTGATACAAATACATTGATTGCGCTTTTTCACAGAAGAGAGCCGACCAATACTTACCTTAGGACAAAAAAGCCTGAAAATCTTTTTTTATCCGGTGTAACGATAGGTGAAATCTTTTATGGAATTGAGAAGAGTTCTTTTGAGAGCATCGCTAAAAATCGGGTAGCAAGGGAAGCTATTATGACCCAGTTTCAGCACGTCTATACGGATCAGTCTATCTCAGAAGAGTACGGAAAAATTAAAGCAGAGCTGTCTGCGAGCAAAAGCTATAGTCCTAATAATGAAAATGATATTTGGATAGCTGCTCATGCGAGAGCAAAATCTTATATATTAGTTACTGAAAATCTTAAAGACTTTCAGAGTATTCAGGGATTATCTATTGAGTGTTGGGCTGATAATCCTATTAAAGTCATTCAGACGTAAAAAAATATCTCTACAATAGAGATTCAAAGCAAGAAAAAATCTTGCTAAATTTTTCTTCTGTAACTAATATATAAAAAAGCAATAGGGAGAGAGAGGTTTCATTCATAACAAAACAATCCTTTGGTTCGCAATCTGTTTATCACTTCATATATTGTGTGGATGTTCACAAGTCCCTTTACATCAAAAAATAGTTGAACTAAATCTTTTAAAGATAGAGCCTCTCAAATCACCAGAACTTTCTTCATTCCCCTTGGCGGAAAAAACTCTTTTATTTGACTCTAAAAAAATAAGAAACAAAAATATCGATTTTGACCTCAATGGAAATTTAATGTTACCTCCCGGTGACTATATTATACCGGTAATGACTTATTGTATGAATCATAGTGGGTCTAGTCCCGAT
Organism: Bacteriovorax sp.; assembly: GCA_028710485.1. Classification (GTDB taxonomy): domain Bacteria; phylum Bdellovibrionota; class Bacteriovoracia; order Bacteriovoracales; family Bacteriovoracaceae; genus Bacteriovorax. Next base: position 3,977 of record JAQTTZ010000032.1, read on the forward strand.
GCTCATTCGTACACATTAAGTAAGCTTGAAGGAAGCAGGGCCCAGGTCATCCGAGAGTTGAATTTAATGGCCCCATTAAAATTCAGCGTAGAAGATATTCAGATTACATCGTGGAGTATTCAAGCGGGACTTTCTTATGAGGAAATGACAAAGATTAGCCAAAATGTCGTAGATCTCATCTTGCGAAAATATAAAGAAGAGTTAAAAGAGTCTTATCTCAAGATCGCCGAGAAAAAATGGAATGCTTTGGCGAACTCAACTCAAGGAATCATGCCAGATTTTAACGAAGCATCAAATCAGGTTATCGACAATCTTGGTGAAGTCGGAATTAAAATTAATGACTATAGAAAATTTAAAACTGAGCTGAGTGAAATTGGACATAATTATCAAGAACTAAGTAAAATGATTCAAACTTCTGGCAGATTATCGCGAACGAAAAAAAATGAAACACCATGGTCAATAATTTCGCCAAATGTTTATGCTCGATTTATTACGGACGGGCATTTTAATCAAATTGTCTTTTTGCAGATCAAAGTAACTCAAGAAGCTCAACAACGAAAAATTAATTCAATTACTGATGAAAGAGTATTGGTCGATATAGGATCATTAATTGGTAATCCTAATGATAAGAATGTTCAGCCATTATCTTTTTCAATGTTTTTAAACTCTCAAGGTGTTTGGGCTGTTCCTGTTTTAATAGAATCTCCAGTTGCAGCAGGATTGATATTAGCGGCTATCATTGCAGCTCAAAAAATTAACTGGGATTCTTTTTTTGATTTGTATGATTATTTAAAAGATTCTAAATCAAAGGAAATTCGAAATGAAATTGACAAAGGGCTTCGGGCTTTGCAGGAAGCGCACGATGAGCTTGAAAAAGAATTAAAAGAAGTCGGAATAATTTCAGGCAAAACGAAAGATACTACAAAAAAAGAAAAGAATCCAACACGAGAATACGAAAAGGCAGGAGGGGACAAAGAACTAGAAGAAGATTTTAATAAGTTGCCTGGTATTCGGATAAAACCACCGGACGGCATTGAGTATAAAGTAATTTCCAATGATTCAAAAGCAATTAAACGTCTTAGAGATGGGGACAAACCTCCTACGTTAGAAATTCAGCCTTTAAAGGATTCTACTAAGTATTTTCATAAATTAAGAGTAAAGGTAAGGTACAAATGAAAGAAAAATCGGATTTCGTTAAAGGTGTTCTTAGGGAGCGTTGGAAAACTCCTATCATGCATAACGACCAGTTGTGGCTTCATTTTATTCTACAAACAATAACAGGAATTCACTTTTTTTTTACCCTAGATCAAGAAGAAGAAATTCATATAATGACGATTGATAGCGGAACACCATACAGATTCACAGATGAATCTTTAGGGTACCATTGTATTGGAAGATATTTTAGGACAAAAAAACCTTTTAATTCTAAAATTAAAAGATGTTCAACTTGGAAGCTTTGGAACACTTCTTTTATCTTAGATTTGGAAACAGGAAATGCGTTGTCTGGATATGCTAAAAAAAGAGATAAAAATTATTTTGAATATTTAATTTCCTCACAAGATGAGTACATTGAATTTGTAACACCTACTCCTCCTGTGTGGGAGCTTCGTAAAAATGTGAAAATTGATAAATTGATAAATGAATACGTAAAAAAAGCACTTTAAAAATAAGAGTGAGTAGCATTTGCCTATTAAATTAAAAAAGATATATATGAGCAGAGGGCCAGTATGAACTCAAGTCTGAAAATAGTTCCAATGATAAACAGCGATCTTGAGGAGGCTTTCATATTTTATAAAGTATCACTTGAAGATGTTATCGCTAAGACTTTTGGATGGAATGAAGAATTTCAAAGGAGCAGGTTCTTTAATCAATATCAACTTAATTGGTTTTACTGGATTAAGACAGATTCTCAACGTGTAGGTTACATTTGCTTTTGGCAATCTGACTTAGAAATTCATGTCTCGTTAATAATTATAGTCCCAGAAAAACAAAGACATTCATATGGCCGACAGATAATGCTTCACTTGCATAACCAAGCTCGCGAATCCGGTCGCAAGATTACTCTCTCTTCATTTAAAAAGAACGAAGAAGCCATTCGATTTTACGAAACTCTTGGCTATAAGATAATTGGAAGTGATGAGAACTTTGTAGATATGGCATTTACAGTTTTATAACTACTAATTTTCTTTAATTTAAGAATAATCAAAATAATAATTAGAACACTTCTACCTTTCTAGCCATTTGTGGTGATTTTCTAGCCATTGCAGAATTTTCTTTTTCGAAAAATGTGAATGATTTCAAAGACTAAATGGAGCGGATTACAAGGATTGAACTTGCGACCTTCTCGATGGCAACGAGACGCTCTACCACTGAGCTAAATCCGCCTAAAAACTTAAAAAATCGAAAACAACTAACTATTTCTGCCACTCTGACCATTGAAAAATACACTTTTACAATCTGGGACTTCTGCATGATAAGCAGAAGCTCTAGCTAATTGAGCTAATCCCGCAACGAATTTGTGTAAAAGCGATATTAAGGTCTGATAAAAAAGAAGTCAATCAGATTTCTGGATTTTTGGCTGTGCACCGCCAAAGAACCCCGCATTTTATTTCATTTTAGGGTGAGCAAAATGCAGCCTTCTGTCACATCCATAAGAAATGGTGCTCTCGTTAACTTGAATGTTCCCAATACGTCTCCATTCACTGGCCGCTTGATCTTTGCTGGTATCATTAACCAAAATATTGAACTTAATGCCATTGGCATGGTTTTTTCTAATACTTAGTTCATCTCTAAAGTCGGTGTCGTCATTACGAGCTACGCTCTTATCCGTTTCAAGCATCATAAACTTAGGAGTTTTCACTTTTTCCCCTGTTGCTAGGCCCATTTCAGAAATAGGGTAAACTGGTCTGTAGATAGGATCAGAATCAACGGCCTTAAAAACTTTCATAATTTTAAGCGCCATCGAAAGCACGCTTGCCCTAAAGCCCAGGCTTGGGTTGTTTGTCAGTTTGACATCCATGTAGCGGTTTCTTTGAGTTCCCATTAGAACGTCTACTAAAAAGAAGTTGGCCGTCTTTACACTGGCGTTTTGATCCATCGTTGGAAAAATTTTTCCAGCAAAACCAAATCCTCTAGGATCTCCACGTTCTGTTTCCGTTAGGGCAGTTGAAGCGCGACCGATAAATAATCCTTTTGAACCAGCTTTAAAAAAACCGCTATAAGGATTGGCTTCAGTCATTGTCCATACACCCGTGAAGCAAGCTCCATTTGAATGAACAAGTTTTTCTAAGCGTGGGTAGTAGTCATCGGTATCTTTAAGAGTGCGTGTTGCTCTATCTAGCAAGTGATTGACACCACCAACGATAAATTTAGAACTGGTGACTTCGTAGTGAGGGAGACGTCCTTGTTCATAGTTTTTCATTTCTATTTGAATGCCGACATCACTTGAGTTTGGATTTGCGCCAAAGACAATATTTCGGACTTCATTGAAGCTAGAGTTGGCAAAAGTAGGGGCGCTTGTTGCCAGAAAAATACTAAGAGTTAAACATTTCATATAAGTCCTCTGATTTGTAATGGAGTAACAAAAGTGAAATTAGCACCCTGAAAAAACTAAAGATACTGAGTCTGTATTAGATAAATGATGGGATTTGACGTTATAACTTGATTTCTTTTCCATGGCGGTTGATAAGTGTCCCGCTAAAAGTGAAACTTTCTGGGTTAAGGGCCGGAACTTTGCCTTCGCCACCGGGGATATCGATAACGTACTGAGGAAGGGCCCAGCCTGGGAGTAGATCGTGAAGTGGCTGAACTATTCTACGTCCGGCCTCTAGACTCATATGGAAATGCATGGCCCCTAGAGCTTCATCTGGGTGATGAAGATAATAAGGTTTTACTTTTATTTCTGCCAAGCGAGTAAATAGTTCTAGCAGTATTTCGGTTTGATCATTTACACCTTTGAGTAAAACAGTTTGCGAGAAAACTTCTATTCCAGCATCTGTGAGTAGCTTGATCGCTTCTACCACTTCCGCATCTAATTCATCTCCATGATTGATATGAATCATCAGCATCGATCTCATGAATATTTCACTGGCACTTGTCATGACGGCCAGAAACCCGTCGTCTATTCTGCCTGGAAGTATAACTGGAGTACGCGAGTGAAAACGAATGTATTTTATACTCTCGATTTCAGCAAAATCTTGAATAAAGCTAGCAAGTTTTTCATTGCTTAAAATCAGCGGATCTCCACCAGTGAAGATCACTTCATTGATTGTGGGATTCGCTTTCAAATATTTTTTAGCCTCAGCAAAATTTTGATTAAAGACTTCGTCTTTTTCGGCCAATTCATTTTTTCTAAAACAATAGCGACACAATACCGGACAAACAGTGGTGGGAGTAAATAGCACACGGTTTTGGTAGCGATGAATGAGCTGATTACCTTTGGAGTGAGTCTTGTCTCCAATCGGATCATAACGTCCACTAAGATTTTGGTCTTCGTCTTTATGTGGAAGAAACTGTTTCCATAACGGAGAGCCAATTCCGTGATTTTTTATTTTTTCGGCAAAAGTTTTCGGAATAAAAATGGGGTAGTGAGTTTTAGGAAATTCCACTTCGAAGAATTTTGCTAAATCTTCATTGGAGCGAAGGGCCTCTTTATAATCAGTTTGCCAGTTCATGGAGTGTCTTGCTGTTTAGTTTGCTGGTTAACTTGTTCATTATCTGCAATATGCTTTGCCTTTAATTCATTTAAATAATGATAACGGGCCCAGTAAGCACAACCGCGAATTAAGACTGCTCCCATGATCGACATGCCGATAAAATGGTAGATAACTTCAGTCATTGAAAAGGCACCGGAGTTAGAAAGAACATAGTACATCCAGTACAATAAAATTAAGTGGAGAACTAGAATCACTAGCTGCTGAGTGCGGTACCAAAGATTATATTGTCGAATAAAATTTTTCATAGCTTTTGAGTCTTGATTAACCACTGCTGGATTTCTTCGGCACTAGGATGTCGAAGTGCAGTTATTTTATTGAGTTTGAACGATTTATACATATCACTCAACAAGCAGCGAGCATATAAAATATTTCCATCGGGCGTGTTGAGCAAACTCGTCAGTTTTATTGGGCGGAATTTGTTTTTATGAGTACCACCGGTATATTGAATTTCAATCACCGCAGCTTCTTTGACTAATTTATTTAATTCTTCCAAATGCAAAGGTAGTTCTTGAGTTTTTAATTCGTCGAACTGCTCCAGAGAAAAAAGAAATCCGTGAGATTTTAAATCGGCCTTTTGTTTTTCAGGCTGATTTTCAACTTTAAGCCTCTCTAAACCTTTGATAAAAACCATGAGTGAGGCAAAGGCATCATCAAGCGCTCTGTGATGGTTGAGCAACGGAATATTGAGTTCTTTAACTAAGGTAGCAAGTTTGTGATTGATCACTTCTTTATGCGTGATGCGTGCCATTTTGCATGAGCAATAGATAAGGGCGGAAGAAAGTTTTATTTTAGCTCGAAGCAGTCCCATTACGATAAAGCCCAGATCGAACTTGGCGTTGTGGGCAACAATTGGTGTTTCACCCAAAAATTCTTTGAACTCCTGCAGGACTTCAATTAATTTTGGTGAAGTCTGGACCATATCATCGGTAATATTGTGAATGGCCGTTGTATGCGGCGGAATGAGGATTTCAGGATTTATAAGGGTCTCATAGAGGCTAATCCCTTCTTTGGTGACTTTAAAGGCCGCTATTTCAATGATTCGATCAACAAGGGGAGAAAGACCGGTGGTTTCCAAATCGATGGCAATAAGGCCTTCGGGGAAGAATTCTAATAGCGTTTCAAGCTCCGCGTTAGTTAAATCCATGCCCTTAGTATCACTAGAGATTCTTGAGTTTGAGAGAATAATTTGTGTTGAAGTTTTTATCACGTTTTTTTGACTGTCCTTTCATTGACAACCGAAGCCATCATCTTTAAAAATGTACGCTACAATAAACTAAAATATTTAAGGATTCAATGAATGAAAACTTTTGATCTTGTGGTTCTAGGTAGCGGTCCGGGTGGTTATATAGCTGCAATCAGGGCAAGTCAGTTAGGAAAGAAAGTAGCGATCGTCGAAATGGATAAAATGGGAGGCGTTTGCCTTAACCGTGGTTGTATTCCAACAAAGGCCGTTTTGAAATCTGCTCACTCAGTTCATGAACTCCAAGACATGAAAGATCTAGGTATCAATATAACAATCAATGGTCTCGATGGCGCTCAGGCCGTGAAGAGAGCTACTGGAATTTCTGACCGCATTTCAAAAGGTGTAACTTTTCTAATGAAGAAAAATAACATCGAAGTGATTTCTGGGTTCGGGAAAATAAAGTCTGCTACGACTGTTGAAGTTAAATCAGCAAGTGGTGTAGAGATTGTAACTTTTAAAAATTTAATTGTGGCAACTGGGGCCCACTACAAAACTTTTCCAGGATTAGAACACGACGGGAAAAGATTAATTGGTGCTTGGGAAGCTGTGAAGATGGAAACACTTCCAAAATCAATTGGTATTATCGGTGCTGGAGCAATTGGAGTAGAGTTCGCTTACTTCTGGAATGCTTTTGGCGTTGAAGTGCATATCTTTGAGCTACAGAGTCACTTGCTTCCAATCGAAGACGATGACTCTTCGATAGAAGTGGAAAAAGCTTATAAAAAATATGGTATTAAAATGTCTCTTGGAATTGAAGGTGTTCGCGCCGTCAATAACGGGAATGACGTTTCTATTTATGCCAAAATAGAAGGCAAAGAAGTTGAACACAAATTCGAAATGGGATTGATTGCAGTCGGTATGACTGGAAACATTGACAATATCGGACTGGAATCAGTAGGAATTAAAACAGAACGCGGTTTTATTTCAGTTACACCAATGTATCAAACGAACGTTCCAAATATCTATGCTATCGGAGACGTTTCAGGACCTCCGCTTTTGGCCCACGCCGCTTCTCATGAAGGTGTTACAGCAGCAGAACATTTATCAGGACTACATCCTCACGCTATCGATAAAATGAATATTCCAGGATGCACTTATTGTCAGCCACAAGTGGCCTCAGTTGGTTACACTGAAAGAGAATTAAAAGCGCAAGGGATCGAGTACAAAGTGGGAAAACTTCCATTTGTTGCCAACGGTAAAGCTGTTGCTTCAAATGAAAAAGATGGGTTTGTTAAAACTCTGATGGGCAAGCACGGCGAAATGCTGGGAGCTCATATTGTTGGAACTCAGGCGACAGAAATGATTCACGAGTATGCTTTATTTAAAACAATGGAAGGCATCGACGAAGAAATTTTTGCCACAGTTCATCCGCATCCAACTCTTGGAGAGTGGTTGGGAGAAGCTGTTCTTGCTTCTAAAGGCAGAGCTTTAAACTATTAATTAAAAAATATAAGACAAGAATCAGGAGACTATAAAATGAGACACGAAATCGTAATGCCCCAAATGGGAGAGTCCATCACTACTGGTACCATTACAAAATGGCATAAAGCTCCGGGTGATAAAATCGCTCTAGATGAAATCCTTCTTGAAATTTCAACTGATAAAGTTGAATCAGAAATTCCTTCACCAGTTGAAGGACGAATTGAAGAACTTTTTTTTAAAGAAGGCGACACCGTTGATATTCAAAAACTAATTGCCATTATCGAAGACGATCTTTCCGTTCCATTTAAAGGTGCGGCAGCACCGCACCTAAACTCCGCACCAGCAACAACAACGGCCGAAACAAAAGAAGCACCGAAAGCTGTACAGGCCACAGTACCGGCCGCACCATCAACACAAACAGAATCTCATGACGACAGATTTATCACTCCACTTGTTAAGGCCATGGCCAGTGAGGCCGGCGTTCCTTTAACTGAGCTTGCTCAAGTCAAAGGTACAGGAGCTGCTGGAAGAGTTAATAAAGCAGACTTCGAAACTTATCTTACTACTCGTAAATCCGGTGCAGCTCCCGCAGCTCAAACGGCTTCTGCGGCACCTGCAAAAGCTCCTTCAGCTCCTGCATTTGCTCCCGGCGAGCGCACTACAATTGTCCCAATGGACAATATGAGAAAAACAATTGCAAGAAATATGCAAGCCTCTAAACTAACTTCACCTCACGTGAACTCAATCGACGAAATCGATATGACAAATCTTGTGAAGTTCAGAGAAGGATTCAAAAAAGAATTCGAAAAACAAGAAGGCTTCTCACTTACTTATACTCACTTCATTCTCTACGCTCTTGTTCAGGCGCTCAAAGAATTCCCAATCGTTAATGCTTCAATCGATGGTGATAATATCATCATGAAAAAAGATATTAATCTTGGATGTGCTGTAGCTGTTCCGGGAAGTGGTTTGGTGGTTCCAGTTATTAAAGGTGCTGATAATTTAAATATCAGAGGAATTGCCCGTGCTTTAGATATTCTAGTAAAAAAAGCAAAAACTAAAAAATTAACGATGGATGACATGACTGGTGGAACTTATACTTTCACAAATAATGGATCATTTGGAATCTTAATTGCGACTCCAGTAATTCTTCAACCTCAATTGGGAATTTTTTGTGTTGGAACAATTGCAAAACGTCCTATCGTAACGGCCGACGATGCAATTGCCATTCGTCAGATGATGTATGCAACTCACACTTACGATCACCGTGTAATCGACGGAGAAATCGGATCGAAATTCTTAAGACATGTAGTAAACACTCTACAAACAATGGATCCAGCAGCTTTATTCTAAGAATATTAAGGATTATTATAATGATGAAACAATTTTTAGCTCTTACATTTTTAGTTTCTAGTTCCGCCGTTTTTGCTTCTTACACACCTCTTGTCGAAGTGAGTACAAGCAACGATAAAACAATCCACGTTGTAATCGTTAACGATTCAGGAGTGGATCTTATTTGTAAATATTCAGTGTCTTGGTTTGTGAACATGCTTTCTTTTAGAAAAGAATTTGGCCGGGTCAATCTAATGCCCTCTGGTGTAGCTGAACTCGCCTACCAGAATGACCAGTTTTCTCGACTTTCAAGAATCAATGCAAAAGCCATTTGCGAATAAGAAATTCAAAACATGCCTAAAATTTCCGGTTTTACATTTATAAAAAACGGTCTCACTCTCGGGTATCCAATACTCGAGAGTGTACTTTCTATTGAACCAATCTGCGATGAAGTTATTATCAATGTAGGTTTCGAAGACGCTGAACTCACTATAGATGATGGCACTTATAAATATTTAACGGACCGTTTGAAAGATCCTAAATACAAATTTATAAAGAGCTGGTGGGATCCAACGATTAAAAAAAGTGGAGTTATCCTTTCTCAGCAAACCAATATTGCATTGAACGCTTGTACCGGGGATTATTGTCAGTACATCCAGGGGGATGAATGTATTCACGAAGATGATTTGAAATACATTCTTGCCGGCGTAGAAGAGATGGAAAAAGATCCGCGCATAGATGGGCTTATTTTTAATTATATGCACTTTTATGGAAACGTTGATACTTATAAATACACCCGCAATCTTTATCGTCGCGAAGTACGCTTGATCAGGAATCATAAAGGGATAAAATCCTGGCTTGATGCTCAAGGTTTTAGAAATGCAGACGATACAAAAATAAGAGCGCGATTAATTTCAGCTCGTATTTTTCATTATGGTTGGTCAAGGGCCGAGCAAGTCATGAAGAATAAAGTTAAAGTCTTTGATACTTTTTATCACGAAAAAGAACGCGATGTTAAAGAATTCCAATACGAACGCAATTGGGGACTGACAAAGTTTACCAAGACTCATCCACGTGTCATGAAAGAGTGGATTGAAAAAAATAAAAATCCAATTGATTTGATGTCACTGCCTCTTAGCTGGGGGAGTAATCTTTTCGGGCTAGTCATTAGTGATACGATCGAGAAGTTTACCGGCTATCGAATCGGTGAATATAAAAACTATAGGAAAATATAATGAAGTCAGATTATGAGTATCCCCTGAATTATTTCTTGGATAAATTAAATATTCCCAAGGGCAAATTTGTCGATGTTGGGGCCAATGATGGAATGATTGGAAGCATGACCTATGATTTGGAAAAAAATGGTTGGAGTGGAATTCTCATTGAACCAAATCCAACTCTTGTTGAACATTTAAAAAAAATTAGAACTTCTCCCGTTTTTCCTTATGCTATTTCGTCTACAGAGGGTGATTTGCCTTTTTATATTGTTGAAGGCCCGGATAATTTACACGGTCTTTCTCGTTTTAATTATACAAAAGAATTTGAAGACCATATTAAAAAATGTGGTGGCTCTGTTAAGAAGACAATTGTCCAAGTGAAAAAGATTTCAAGCATCATGAAAGAAGCCCAAAATTTAGATAGTGTAGATTTTTTAAAAGTTGATGTTGAAGGACATGAGTTTGAAGTTTTAAAAAGTTTTGATTTTGAAAAGTTTCATCCTCGCCTAATCGTGACAGAGGACAATTTTAAAGATTCCGACAAATCGGTTCGCCGTTTTCTTCACTCAAAAGGCTACGCGGTAATTGCCAGAGACAGGCTTAATTATTGGTTTGCTCCAAAGTCAGAAATAAAACATTTTCTTTATGATTATATTCATTCCAAAATTCGTTTTCTTCGATGGGATGTGAAAAGATTCATTTATCGTTTAATTAATAAGAAATTTCAAACGGGTAATAATTAAATCAAACTGTTTCATACAGTTTGAGATAACTATCAGCGGCCAGTTTCCAATCAAATAGTTTTGAGCGTTCAATGAGTCGCGCTTTTTTTTCTGGTGTGAAGTCATTCATGCCAGCAATAAAAATATCCCGCATATGAGTGGCTTCAAAATTTTCTAAATAATAAGCATCATCTCCACCGATTTCAGGCAATGATGTTTTATTTGAAATAAAAAGAGGAAGTCCCAGGCTCATGGCCTCGGCCACTGGAAGTCCAAATCCTTCAAGAATAGATGGGAAAATAAAAGCGCAAGCATTTTGGTAGTACCAAAGTTTTTGTGGCTCATCGATCGTTCCAATTAAAAAAAATCGATCTGCCAGACCTTCGTTATTGATTCTCTTTTGGATTTCATGAGCATAGGGATGAAATAATGTTCCGGCGAGAACCATCTTGTAGTCGGGAATTAGTTTTAAAAAATCAATCAAGACATGAAAGTTTTTTTTGGGAAGAACCGTTCCGACAGAAAATAAAAAAGGCCCCGAAGGAACAATTTCTGGTTTTTCAGTCGTTTTACCAAGTGAAATGCCATTGTAGATAACTTGAATTTTCTTTCCTTCCAGTTTGAAATCTCTTGTTACTTCGCTTTGAGTGAATTTCGATATGAAGGTTATCACACTTGCCCGATCAATTTTTTGCTGAAGCTTTTTTTTATAAATATTTCCTGTACCAAATTGAGTGTGTTCATAAAGAGCGTTGAGATCGTGAATGGTCAAAAGGTATTTTGTTTTTGAAGACCATGGCATATACGGTGAGTCTTGATGAACGGCATGAAAGACATCGCTCTTAGGAAGAATAAAAGGAATTTTCTTAGCATATTTTTGAAAATTTGATGGAATCCAGTAGTGAATATTAAGTGGACTCTTATCAAAAAAAAATTTCAAATGGGCGCAAAACTGGCCGAGTCCTGAATAGGGATCTTTTATTTTTTCAAAGTCGATGAGAATTTTTTTAGTCATATGGAAAGGCTCCCTTAGGAGCCTTTTAGTTTAGAACTTATTGATGTCGTTAGCAAGGCTTGGGAAATCGATAAATGGATTTCTGTTTCCTTGAACTTGTTGAATTGCATCGTTGTGGTCAATTTCTTCTTGGTCAACTGGATCAAGATCGTTCCAACGACGAAGAACATCTTCTTCTGTTTTTGGAATTGAAATTTTATAGCGAACAGAGAAGTAGAAAAGAGCGCGAGCTACATTTCCTTTATGAGTAAGTGGTGGTTCAAACCCGTCATTGCTAGAAGCGGACGAAGAACCATATTTTGAAATGCTGCAATCATCTTGAGCAAGTGTCCCAGTATCGTCTTTAACATCTATAAAGTCATCATTTCCGCGGATACTGTTTGCTCTTGAATCAGATGGATATAAATGGTGAAGATCTGACTTTTGCATTTCATTATCAAAAGCTCTCGTGAATTTACTTTGCGGCCAAGTGTGCTCGCAATTAATTTTCATTCCATTAGGAATTGTATTTACACCAACTCCAGCGCTTGCTCCAAAACGTTTTTGGCAGTACACATCAGAGATATAATTCCCATTGCTATCATTTTTTAAGAAAAGTTTTCCAAACATTATTTTTCTAGCGCCGTCGTATCCCAAAACAGTTTGGTTAGCTGAGATAGTATCGAAAAGTGCAGCTTTAAGTGTTTCATTTTTTAGTGTATGGCCGCTTAATTTAGCGTTCAAATCAGGAGAATAATATTTCAGGTCGGCAAATGCAGTTGAGACAATGAGGAGGAGAAAAAGACTGAGTGTTGTTTTCAAAATATCTTCCCTTTGTAAAAATAATATAATTGCAAAGGAAAGATAAAATAGGTGATTAGGTTTGGCCAATACTTATCATTAGTTTTTCTAATAAAATACTTACTTTTTTCTGTAAGAATCTATGACAACTATCTTAAAACTTTGAGATGTCCTGCGCTAAATTTGGAAAATCGATAAAGGGATTTCTGTTCCCTTGGAGTTTTTCGATAGCATCGTTGCGCGCCATTTCTGCATCATCAACAGGATCTTGTTCATTCCATTTTCTGAAAAATGTTTGCTGATCACTACCTAATGGCATCTTGTAGCGAACCGAGAAATAAAAGAGTGCGCGGGCCACATTTCCTCTGTGTTCACTAGGGGGTTCAAAAAATGTGCTTCCACCTGCAATCACCGAAGCTCCTGATTTGCTGGCGTCACAGTTTTTAAGATTTTGATTTGCGACTACTTCGGCGAAATCAAAATTGCCGCGGGTCGAATTTGCTTTCATATCAGTGGGAAACAAATGGTGCATATCAGATTTTTGTAGCTCTTTATCAAAGGCCCGGCTGAATTTGCTTTGCGGCCATGTGTGCTCACAATTAATAATTTTTTCGTTAATTGGAACCATTTGTTCATGGTTGCAGTAAACTTCCTTAAGGAAACTTCCACGACCGTCGGTCTGAACATGAAGTTGGGTGTAAAGATATTTTCTCGCTGGACCGTAACCAACTGCGACGTGAGATACACACTTACCTTTATTTTGATCGCAACCGAGAATATCGTCATCTTTAGGGAGTCTGGTGTGTGCGGTGGTAAGAATGGCGAAGAGCTTGTCTTTTAAATCTTGGTCATGAAGTTTGTGGCCGGCGATTTGTTCTTGAAACTGAGTTGGGTAGTAAACGCTAGTGGCATATGAGAGAAGTGGAAATAAAATTGCTAAGACAACTGCTGGAAGCGAAATCATTTTCTTCATGTTCAATCCTTTGGAGTGGGAGATTCTCTAAAAGGATAAGAGTAAAATTATAAGTCTGACTAATATTTTTTATTAAGTGTTAGTTAATTTTTTGTTTTCAATTTATTTGGACGCAATTTGTCCCCAAAGTTTCTCCAATCTTTTTCTCAAACCATCTTCTTTTCCTTCAAGAGTTGGAATATAAAAATTTGGAATAGGATTCTGGGTGTAATTTTGTTTAACAAAATGGTTATCATATGAATGTGGGTATAAATATTTTTGCGATCCCATTGGTGGATGATTTTTTAAATGATCAGGTACCTGAATCGTTGCCTGAGAGCGCACGTATTCGAGTGCTTGATCGATAGCTAGATAAGCAGCATTACTTTTGTAAGTTGAAGCTAGATATGTAGTTGCTTGAGCTAAAATAATTCGCGCCTCCGGCATTCCAATATTTGAAACAGAATGCAGGGCAGAGGTGGCAAGTGTGAGGGCCGTTGGATCGGCATTACCCACATCTTCGCTGGCAAAAATAACAAGTCTTCTGGCGATAAAAACTGGATCTTCCCCTCCATCGATCATCACGGCTAGCCAGTGAATCGCTGCCTGTGGATCACTTCCACGCATACTTTTAATAAAAGCTGAAATGACATCGTAATGGCGGTTGCCACCTTTATCGAAAGCGCGAGCGTTTTCAATGATCAATAATTTGATCTCTTCCTTGGTTGGATTTTTAAGCTTGGCGGCCGCTTCGAGTGTATTGAGCGCCACTCTGGCGTCCCCGCCTGCGAAATCAGCGATGATAATAAGTAGGCCCGCGTCGATTTCCAGCGAGAATTTCTCTTTGGTTTGAAGCAGAATTTTATAAATATCATCAGGTGTGAGTTCTTTGAGTTGAACAATATGCATTCTGGAGAGTAGTGCCTTATTAATAGAAACTCGGGGATTCTCGGTGGTGGCCCCAATTAAAGTAAAGGCACCCTCTTCTATATAAGGAAGAAGAGCGTCTTGCTGGGCCTTATTGAAGCGATGAATCTCATCAACAAAGATAATGGCCTCTTGTCCCAATCGTTCGCGCATCTCTTGCGCTGCAAGGATTAGCTTCTTAAGATCAGCAACCCCTCCCAGAACAGCGTTAAATTTATAAAATTCTTTGCCCGAATGAAGGGCCAGAAGCCTGGCCAGAGTCGTTTTACCGGTTCCCGAAGGCCCAAAAAGGATAATGCTGGGGAAATTTTTACTTCTTAGGAAGGAGTAGGTCTTAAAAATTTCTGAATGGCCGATAAATTCTTCAAAAGTCTGAGGTCTTGATAGATGGGCCAAGGGAGGCAATATTTTCCCCTTGGAAGCTTTGACGTCTTCATTTAGTGTTGAGTCAAAGAGTGAATTTTGAGAAGACTTTTCCATAATTAATAACTAACCACAAATAAACGTTGACTGAAAACTGGCGCTATCTTACAGTGATAAAACTTTTTTCACTAGTATTTTACTAGGAAATTTCTCTATAGAAAATGTTTAATTTTTTATAGACCCAATGCTAATAAAGAGGAGGTGACTTAAAATGGCTCAAGATCCACAATCAGCAATCACAGTACAGATCGATGAAAGATCTGGTGTAGAACGTTCTCTGAAGAAATTCAAGAGAATGTGTGAATCATTTGGTGTTGTACGCGAGTACAGAAAACGCCAAGAGTACAAAAAGCCTTCTGTTAAACATAAAGAAAAAGTTGAAGCAGCAGAAAAAAGAAGAAAGAAGACAGCAATGAAATTTACAAGAGTTTCAAAGTACTAGTCCTTTCTCTTACCTAATACACAAACATTAGTAAAAGCCCCAAGAATTTGGGGCTTTTTTTGGTCCAAGATCATGAAATAAAAAAGCAATCTAGAGCTCCTCAATTTTATGGGCGAGACTAAAATCTTTTTCACCGACACCGCCTTCATCGTGAGTTGTTAAGCGAACGACGCATTTGCTGAAACTCACTTCGAGATCGGGATGATGATTTTCTTTGTTGGCCAGCCAGGCAACGGCGTTAACAAAGGAGATCGTTTTTAAATAGGATTTAAATTGAAATTCTTTAACGATACAATTTTTATTTGAATCGTATGACCAACCGGGAAGAGTTTTTAATTTTTCATCATTCATAATTTTTCCCCTTCTTTTTTTTCTTTTCAAATTTCGGAGGGAAATCTGTCATCGTCATCGAAAGGCCTGCAAGTTCCAATGGATTTTTATCAATCAGCTTAAAGAGATCCTCAAAGCTTTCGATTACAAAATATACGGGTTGCAATATATCTATGCGAAACGGAGTTCTTAGAGCATCAAGAGGATCAAGAGGACGTCTTTCGGGAATATCGCTTTCAACAGAATAGATGATTTCAGATTTTGAAGACAGAATTCCGCCACCGTAAGCCTTGTATTGATTGTCTTCTTTGATCAGTCCAAATTCTATCGTAAACCAAAATAAACGAAACAGTCTCATTTGTGTTTTTTTATCGGCCAATAAGGCAAGCTTGCCATACTGATGCATAAATTCAGCATATGGTGCATTGGTTAGAAGGGGACAATGCCCAAAGATTTCATGAAAAACATCAGGCTCTTCGATATAATCAATGTCCGCTGGAGTTCGAATGAAATTGGCAGCAGGAAATTTTTTTTGTGATAGCAGCGAAAAAAATATATCAGGTTGAATCAGCGCCGGAACTGGTTCAACTCCCCAGCCAGTATAAGAATTTAAAATAGCAGTGATGTCTCCATGCTGAGGAATTTCATCATCAAATTTTAGGATTTCCACGCCTTTAATAAATTCTTTTGAAGCTCTACTTTTAATTAGTTCTTTTTGACGATGAAGTAGAAATGCCCAAGTTTCATTTTCTTCCTTAGAGTAATGAGCAAGTCCTTTGCCATCTAGAGGCTTTGATTGGTAAACATGCTTAGTTTTCAAGATAGTTCTCGCTTATAGGTAGAAGATCAATATTAAATTTTGCTAAAAGAAGCTGATAATGTTTTTCGATTATTGTCTTGATTAAAAATTTCATTAAAAAATTTAAGCAGCTTTCTTGATTGATTTCAAAGAATACTTAATCCTCTGGTTGCTATAGAGCGAGCTGAATGGACTTAGCCAGCAATCTTCACTTAAATGAAAAACAACTTTATGAAGACTAACCTTTGGCTCAGACTTTATGAAGGCCTTTGGAAATAATGCCAATGGCGCTTTCTCTAAAATAAATTCAATTTTTTTATCTTGCGAAAGCTCACCTGAATAAAGAGCTGCGAGACAAATATAGGCACCGTAATGATTGGCCTCTATCACGACATGAGTCTGTTTTGACTGATTGATTTCAATAACTAATTTTTTAGCATCCATATTTAACGAAAACGGATTTAAGTGACGGTAGTAATTTAACATTTTACGATGAGATCTTGATAATTGTTTTTTCTCTTCCGCTGTGAGTTTTAGATTTCCAAAGCTGGCCATCATAGTATTGGTTATGCTCTCGAAACCTTCATTAAAGGTGGGATCTGCATATTTCATCAGAGTCTTTTTTTCAGTCGCTTTAACACCTACAAACTGGATTTTGCCTTTAAAAATAATGGGCTTACTCATAGAAAAATTCCTTGTAGGGGGGTTTTCTTACATAATACGCTGTATCGGAGAAATTATCTAAAAGATGAGCAGTTTGGTAAAAATTTTCCCAAATTCGGGGCTTTATGTTAAAAAAGCTTTTAATTTATATGCCCATAAAGTGGTTCATTTTGAGGACGATTTGAGATTAAAATCTTTTAATCTCTCTTAAATGTCATTTTAATGTGTGAGGACGATACTCAATACAAGTTCAAACTAAGGGTTCATTGGAATCCAAACACACATCAGGAGAATCACATGAAATTTCTACTAGCATTAGCTCTTTTGTCAT
This sequence comes from Bacteriovorax sp., assembly GCA_028710485.1. Taxonomy (GTDB): domain Bacteria; phylum Bdellovibrionota; class Bacteriovoracia; order Bacteriovoracales; family Bacteriovoracaceae; genus Bacteriovorax. Next base: position 21,290 of record JAQTTZ010000032.1, read on the forward strand.
CATTCGCAATGGCTAACGACGCAAAAGAAGTAAAAGAAGCAGTTAAAGCTGAAAAAGTTGCTGAAGTAAAAAAAGAAGCTGTCGCAGCTGATAAAAAAGATCTTAAAGAAGACAAAAAAGCAGCTTACAAAGCAGCTAAAGAAGCTTGTTTGAAAGAAAACAAAGACCTTAAAGGTAAAGAACTTAAAGAATGTATCGTTTCTAAAAACAAATAATTCAAAGCAAAATAATTTGCTTTAACTTAACTCACTGGAGATTCACATGAAAAACGCAATCGTAATCGCTCTTGCTCTATTATCAGTAACTGCTTTCGCAGGAACAAAAGTAACTAAAGAAGCTCGTAAAGCTGCTGTAGAAGCTTGTAAAGCTGAAGGGAAAACTGCTAAAAAAGACCTTAAAGCTTGTGTTAAAGAAAAAACTGCTGCTCCAGCTCCAGAAGCTAAAATGGAAACAGCTCCAGCTGCTACTGCACCTGCTGCAAAATAATTATTACTTTTAAGTAAAATTATATAAAGAGGGGGATTCTTAGGAATCCCCCTTTTTTTATGTCCAGGATGGACGGTATGCTCGCAAGAGGCAGGAGCCGAAGCGGGCAAGACTTTTCACTCCTCGATTTCCCTTGTATGATTCCTACCATGAGAATCCTAGTTGTCGAAGATCAGCCAAAAATGGCAAGTTTTATTAAAAAAGGCTTAAATGCTCAAGGCTATATTGTCGACGTTTCCGAAACGGGAATGGGGGCAGAGAGTTTAGTTGCAGAAAATCCCTATGACCTCATCGTACTCGATGTAAATCTTCCTGATCAAAACGGCATGGACACCGCCAGACATATTCGTCAGGACGGTTATAAAGGCCCGATCTTAATGCTAACGGCCCTGAGTTCTACTAAAGATAAAATCCATGGTCTCGATGCTGGCGCAGATGATTATCTGACAAAGCCATTTGATTTTGATGAACTTCTCGCACGTATCCGCGCTCTACTAAGAAGAAATACTGGAAGTGAAACCTCAAAACTTCGTTTTGCAGATGTCGAACTAGATATGGTTCTTCGTAAAGTAGTAAGGGCCAATGTTGAATTGAATTTAACCGCAAAAGAGTTTTCTCTCCTTGAATATTTCATGAGGCACCCTAATCGACCACTGACCAGGGTTGAAATTAGTGAACATGTTTGGGATGTCAATTTTGATACCAACACCAATGTCATTGATGTTTATATCAATATGCTTCGTAAGAAGATTGATTCTCCTTTTGAGAAAAAACTTATTCACACCATGGTTGGTTACGGCTACATATTAAAGGATTCATAGTCCTTGCAAAAATCCGATGAAAATTTTACAAAAAATAAGTCTTAAATTAAAACTCACTCTGCTCTTTGGATTAATCTTTACCGGGATGCTTTCTAGTTTTAGTTATATTCTCTACAGAGAATTTTCCAAGCTTCAATCAGAAGAATTTGACACTACTCTTTACAATTATGCGATTGATGTGGCCGAGTCTCTCGATATCGATAATTATGGGGAAGTCGAATTTGACCCGGACATTATTAAGCTCAATGAAAAGATTCTACCCTTTGCACTGGGGACTAGTTATATATCTGTTTTAGATATTAACGGGAAAATTATTGCCAGCTCTTCTAACGCCAGCGACAAGCATGTACTACCTGTCAGCGAATATAAGCTCGGACGGGTTTTAAAAAAAGGGGCAAGCTACGATATTTTGAGTTTTAAAAAAATTCCACACAGGGTTATCAATTACCTTTTACCTGTACTTAAAATTGATTCTCCTTTGATTTTGCAAATTTCTGTTCCAATGACCACCTTCATGAATACGAATAAAAACCTCATTCGATTTTTTCTAACGAGTGTTCCTATCATGATGTTGATTTCCGCCATTATTGGTTATTTTTTCGTAGGACGAGCACTTTTGCCCATGTTGGAAATTATTAATAAAACTAAAAAAATTGAAGTGTCTAATCTTGAAGAGAGAGTACCCGTTCCGGAAGCAAAGGATGAAATCTGGCAGCTGGCGGATACTATTAATCATTTATTGAGCCGTTTACATGAATCGTTTGTCTCGCAAGAGCGTTTTATACAGGATGCTTCTCACCAATTAAAAACACCACTGGCAATTATTAAAGGTGAACTGGAGCTATTTAGATCAGAAGTTCGCAGTGAAAAAGAAACAGCACAATTTATTGAAAGTATGTCTCAGGAAATTAATTTCTTGATCAAATTAACTAATGATTTACTTATTTTGGCGCGTGTGGATAGCGGAGCGACGTCTTTTGTTTTTACTAAAAACAGGTTAGATGAAATTGTTTTATCGCAAACTTCAAGACTTTCGAAACTGGCCTCTCTTAAAAATATTTCACTGCGAATTAATTTTGATTCATTTGAAAATGCCTCTGATGATGCTTTATCTGTATTTTGTGACCCCGATTTGTTGGGAGTGCTCTTTTATAACCTGATTGAAAATGCAATCAAGTATTCACCAGAAAATTCGACTATTATCATTTCAGGAATAAACGATAATGACTCTATTACTGTAGTAGTCTCTGATGAAGGAGTGGGAATCAAAGATGTCCAAATTGGCAAAATTTTTGATCGCTTCTTTAGGATCGAAGGAAGTTCAAAAAGTGCGATGGGAAGTGGATTGGGGTTAGCTATCTGTAAAGTGGTTGCTGATTCATTGGGCGCCAAGCTCTGGGCCGAAAATAATCCCGAAAAAGGAACTTCTTTTTATTTTAAAATGATGAAACGAAGTTAGAAAGTCATTAGCGAAATCGAAAGGAAAGATTAATCATAGGCATTAGTGAGCTGTAAGTATCACTTACAGATGTTGCCACGTTACTAGCACTAATCGCCTTAGAAATACTCAGTCTGTGATAATTTAGACTTCCTCCGATATGAAAATTGCGGTTGATTTTAACTTCGGCCCCAAGGCCTACTAACAGTCCATATCCCGAAATATCATCCGTTACACTCGAAACAGTCCTTTTGCCTTTGGCGTATGGATTCCAGCCAAGTGTTCCATAGAAAACATTTTCTTCACTAAAAAAATATGTAAGTCTTGGTCCGAGTTCAAGTGTATTTACTTTATTCGTGGTAGCGGCTTTTAGCTGATGTGTGAATAGAGTAATATTTTGGCCGATAAAAAATTTCTGTTTAACACCGAGACTTGCTCCAATATAAATATGATTAGAAACATCACTGATATCAGTTGTTGTTTTTGAATCAGTACTCGAAGAATAGCCTGACATGGTATCAATCATGAAAGCAGCGTGAGCGGTGTTGATAAAAAAAAGAGAAGCTAATAAGATTTTGTTCATAAATTTTTAAGAGAATTTTACTACACAGTAATTTTTCTTACCTTTTCTAATAACCAAACAAGTTTCACTTGCAAGATTTTTTTCGTTTAACACTAAGGCCATATCGCTGGCACCGATATTATTGAGATAAACGCCCTTTTGTTCTACAGAGCGCTTGGCTTCTCCTTTGCTGGAAAATAATGGCGTAAGGGCCAAAAGATCTAGAAAAGGAATGCCGGCCTTAAGAGATTCAAGAGTTAATTCAATTGAAGGAACATCTCCAAAAATCGCATTCAAGTCGCGGTCCTTAAGATTTGAAATGACTTCACCAAAAAATATTTTAGTGGCAGTCATTGCTGATTCAAGGCCTTCTTCGGCGTGGACAATTTTGACAACTTCAGAGGCCAAAACTTTTTGAGCTTCACGAAGATGTGGCTCATCTTTTGTTTTTTGTTCTAATACCGCAATTTGATCTAAAGAAAGGAATGTAAAATATTTGAGGTATTTTATGACAGATGAATCATCAGAATTAATTAAGTATTGGTACATTTGATAAGGAGACGTCATTTCCGGGTCTAAATAGATTGCTGTTCCACCTTCGGATTTGCCAAATTTATTTCCATTGGCATCAGTCACGAGGGGAATAACAATTCCGTAAACTTGTTTTCCATCCATTTTTCGTGCCAGATCAATTCCTGCCGTAATATTTCCCCATTGATCTCCGCCACCCATTTGCAACAGAACATCATGTTCTTTTGCGAGGTATTTAAAATCGTAAGCCTGGAGCATTTGATAAGTAAATTCAGTAAAACTTATTCCCACTTCAGAGTTGATTCTATTTTTCACAGATTCTTTCGCAAGCATTTCTGTCACTCTAAAGCGCTTGCCTACATCGCGAAGAAATTCGATGAATGTGAATTTTCCCATCCAATCATGATTATTTACCATCACGGCAGAACTAGGCCCTGCTCCGAAGTCCAGAATTTTTTGAAATTGTTTTTTTTGGGCTTCAATATTAACCTGGATAATTTCATCTGTAAGAAGAATGCGCTCGCTATTTTTCCCTGAAGGGTCACCAATCATACCTGTGGCACCACCGATAACAACGTAAGGTTTATGCCCAGCAATCTGAAAACGCTTCATGGTAATCAACGCAAACAAATTTCCAATCTGCAGTGATTTAGCAGTGGGATCATATCCGATATAAAATGAAATTTTCTTATTATTAAGAAGATCAGGTAGGTCTTCACTGGAAGTAGCTTCAATTAAGCCACGAGCGACAAGTTCTTGGTAGAAATTCATTAAAGGTCCTTTGCGACTGAAAATGGATAGTGACAAGAAAGATTATGGCAGAAAAAAGGACGGATGAGAATCCCTCAATTTGTGAAAAACTCATCAGTCCAACCACTTAATCCATGTGTTTATTTCTGTTCTAGTAGTCAATCAGTACTTTGGATGCCAAGATTATTTAAAAATTTATAGGAGTTTTTAAATGTACCTATTATTAAAAACACTTATTACGGCCTTGGTCGTAGTGGGGATTTCTTCGTTGGGTAAAAAGTTTTCTTTAGTAGGGGGCTTACTTGCTTCATTGCCACTGACTTCACTTCTGGCCTTTGTGTGGCTTTATCAAGATACAAAAGATGTGACTAAAATCATGGAACTTTCTTATGTGATTTTTTGGATGGTTATTCCTTCGCTATTTTTCTTTCTTTGTTTACCTTGGTTCTTAAGGCTTGGATGGCGCTTTTATCCTTCTTTGGCCACTTCTGCTGTTTTAATGGCGGGAGTTTATTCTCTCTATATAATAGTGATGAAAAAATTTGGAGTGAAGCTTTGACAATTGTATTTTATGACGGGGATTGTGGGCTTTGTCAGCGTTCAATTCGATTTCTCTATAAGGCCGATAAAAAGAATAAAATTTTATTCGCACCTCTTAATGGAATGACTTATAAGCAGATCTATGGTGATGAACCATCACTTTTAACAACTGTAAAATTGTATCACAATAAAAAAACTTTTGAAAAAAGTTCAGCAGTTCTACAATTATGTCTAATCCTGGGTGGACTTTATAAAATTTTTTATCTTTTTATAATTGTTCCATCTTTTATTCGCGATGCTTTTTACGATCAAATTGCCTCTCGAAGAAAGACCTTTTCTTGTGTACTCCTAAAAAAAGATGAGCGTTTTTTACTTTAGAGTTTTTCAATAAAGGCTCCCTCAGGAATGTGCAGGGGAGTATTAGATTTAAATTCATAATAATGATCGTTTAAAACAGAGGAAATGACTCCAACGCCTATGACTTTTTTCTTTTTCTTAATAGGTAAATTTCGACTTTGATGCTCTTTTAAATCTGCTTCAAAATCTTCATATTTTAAAATGCTCACGTGATCTCCAACTTGTAAGCTGCGACCTTTGTATTGAGCGTGAAAAGTCTGACTATCAAGATTGCTAACCACTTCCCCTTCGGATGGCGCGACAGTGGTTGTCAAATGCGAGGAGCAGCCGGTAGCGAAAATAAAAAAACAAATTATGGTGAGGAATTTATGCTTCATGTTTAACTCCTGGTGAGTTTTATAGACACCCCATGGGGGTATGTGTTACTGTACCCCCTATAGGTATGACGGGCAAGTCAGAAGAGATTGACTCAAGGTCAAATTGAGACAGTAATAATAAGACATATTTAGGAGATCTTAATGAGCAATAAAAAAACAGTTAATCTTAAGGTAAATGGCATCCATTGTAATGGTTGTGCATCAAAAATTCAAAAGGGCCTCGACTCATTGAATATAGAACACACCACTAATGTGAATATTGAGACTGGAGATGTTAAAATTATTTTTGACAGCGATAAGGCCGGTCTTTCCGACATCAAATCAAAAATTACAGAAGCAGGTTTTCAAGTGGAGAGTGTTGAACTTGAATAATTCCAAAATCAAGACTTATAAAATTGAAGGAATGACTTGTGCTAGTTGTTCCCAGATCATAGAAGAAAATGTGCGCAAGCTCTCGGGAGTTGATTCAGTTCAGGTTAACTTTGTTACTGAAAAAGCCGAGCTTGCTGTCGGAGATAGTTTTCAAGAAGAGATTTTTAGTGAGATGCTTAATAAGTTAGGCTACAGAGCACTCTCATCAGAGAAAGTTAAAGAAGTCGAAAGAGCATTCGCAGATAAATCATTTTTTAATATTCAATTTTTCCAATCAGCGCTGTCTTTATTGGTTGGGATTTTTTCCATGGCCTTGGCCATGGGGCCATTTAGCAAATATGCTGATCACCAGACAAATAATAGTATCCAATTTGTCCTCTCGACCTTGATTCTTCTACTCTTTGGGAAAGTTTATGTTAAGAGCGTTTATCATTTTTTCACCACTCGATATTCCAATATGAATACCTTGATAGGATTGGGTGTGCTCGCGGCTTATTTCTATAGTTTGATTTTAATGTTTTTTTCAGTTCATGCTCACGTTTATTTTGAAACAATTCCTTTTATTATTGGCTTTACTCTCTTCGGGCACTTCCTGGAGGAAAAGGCTAAAACTAAGGCCAAAAGTTCTCTAAGTTCTCTCTATAAAATGCAAATTAAATTTGCTTCAAAAGTAGTGGAGGGAGTGGAAGTTAATACTCCTGTCATAGACTTAAAAGTTGGAAACACTATTCGCTTGAGACCAGGAGACAAAATTCCACTCGATGGAATCGTCTCCGAAGGAAGTTCTCACACTGACGAATCGATGATTACAGGTGAGTCTAGTGCTGTCAGTAAAAAGATCGGAGATAATGTATTTGCGGGGAGTTTAAATTTAGAAGGAAGCCTGCTGATTAAAGTTCAAAAGGAAATACACCAAGGTTTTATTTCTGATGTCGTGGCCTATGTGGAAAAAGCACAACTTCGCAAAGCTCCCATTCAAAAATATGCTGATAAAATTGTTCAGTACTTTGTTCCAACTATTATTATTATTTCACTGTTCACTTTTTTGATCTGGATGATTTTTAATCCAAACGAAAAAACCTATCAGGCCTTCTCACATATGATTGCCGTTTTACTAATTGCATGCCCCTGTGCCTTAGGATTAGCGGTTCCCATGGCCGTTATGATCACAACGGCCGAAGCCTCCAAATCCGGTCTTTTAATTGGAGGAGGAGAGGTCATTGAGCGTGCGAGTACCATTGATATTATTGTTTTTGATAAAACAGGGACCCTGACTGAAGGGCATCCAAATGTTATTGATTATGAGTCGAGTCCAAGTATAGATGAGAGTGAATTTTTTAGAGTGGTAGGAAGCATCACTAGGTATTCAAGTCATCCGCTTTCTCATTCTATTACCCAATTCATTGAAGCCCGAAAAATAAAATTGGGGGATCCGGACAAATTTAAAAATATTCCAGGTTATGGCGTGGAAAGTTTTTTTGAAGGCAAAAGAGTCCTCGTAGGGAATGCGGAATTTTTAAAAAGAGAAAAGATTGAAATTTGTGAATCAGAAAAAGTTGGAAGCTTGGTTTATATAAGTATTGATCAAAGTTTTGCCGGCGTTTTTGTGATAGCAGATCCGCTTAAAAAAGAAGCAAAAGAAACGATTGCTTCTTTAAAAAGACAGGGGATTGAGGTGTGGATGCTCACGGGGGATAATCAAAAAATTGCGAGAAAAATTGCTACGGAACTGGGAATTGTAAATTTTAAGGACAGTGTACTGCCTGTCGAAAAAGCTGATTTTATCTTAGCTCTTCAGGAGAATGGAAAAAAAGTGGCGATGATTGGAGACGGTATAAACGATGCCCCGGCACTGAGTTCCGCCAATCTTTCAATGGCCATGTCTAGTGGATCAGATGTTGCAATAGAAGCCTCAGATGTTAGTATCCTCGAAGGAAAAATTGCCTGTGTCGCCCAATTCTTTGAACGCTCAAACAAAACGATGAGAGTCATAAAGCAAAATCTTTTTCTTTCATTTTTTTACAACTTACTATGTATTCCTTTAGCTGCAGGACTTTTATATCCATTGTTTCAAATTTCATTGACACCGATGTGGGCAAGCCTTGCCATGGGATTGTCGAGCTTGTCAGTGATTTTAAGTTCACTAAGACTTAAAAAATCGTTATAATTCCAATATGGAAAAAACTGCTCAACTATTATTTTTAAAAGCCAACAAAGAAAGAAAATTTGCTTCTTATCTTTCACTTGTTTTTGGAATTATTTTATTATGTTTTAAATTCTATGCTTATCACCTCACCAATTCTCAGTCGATTTTTTCCGACGCACTTGAAAGTATTGTCAACGTCGTTGCGGCCGTTATTACTGTTATTGTTATCATTGTTGCCGCAAGACCTGCTGACGAAGATCATCCTTACGGACATGGTAAAATCGAAAGTATGGCCTCGACCTTTGAAGGGGGTGCAATTTTACTGGCCGGTATATTAATTATGATTCAGGCCATTCAGTTTTTTTTTCATGGAGCAAAAGTTTCTGAAATTGAATCCGGTTTAGTTATTGTCGTTGGGGCCGGAATCGTCAATGGGCTGCTTGGCTGGTTTTTATTTTTTCGCGGAAAAAAGCTTCACTCTGAAGCTCTGAAATCCGGAGGTCTTCATTTATTGACTGACACTCTCACTAGTGTTGGGGTTTTAATTGGCCTCTTGATGGTAAAGTACACGGGATTAAATTGGATTGACCCCGTAGTTGCAGCTGTTTTTGGGGCAATATTGGTTTTCACCGGAGGAAAGATTTTAATTCGCTCAGGAAATATTTTAATTGATGCTCAGGACATCGATACTTTAAAGCTTATTGCGACACTTTTTAAAAAGCACTACCGCCCGGGTGTTATTCAAATTCATTTTACTCGCGTAATTAGAAGTGGAAATTATCACCATATCGACTGTCATATGGTCATCCCGGAATTTTGGACTGTTCTTGAAGCTCATGACTTTAGCGAAACATTTGAAAAAAGTGTTATCAAAGATTATCTAGTTGATGGCGAACTTCATATTCATCACGATCCATGCCATAAGGCCTTTTGTGAATCTTGTGAGTTAACAAATTGCCCTATCAGGCAAGCTGAGTTTAAATCGAGAAAAATTTTAACTTTTGAAGAGATAACAGCGCCAATGACGGCCCGTTAAAAGTCAGAAAATTATTTTTTTTGAGCTTTGATATTAATAGCGAGTTCGTATTGCTTTAAAATATCTGCATCGATTTCTGTGGGTTCGATAGTTTTGATGCTTTTCATCGAGTTTTTCATTTCATCGCACATATGAGCACCACCGTCACCATCGATAGGACGATTGCGTCCACCTTCTTTCATCCAGGTAATCTCTTTATTGCAAAATTTACAGCGGGCCATATTGATCCTTTTTCCTATACAAAATTCGCTCGATTAGGGCAAAATAGAAACGTCATTATAACAAGGGATCCTCATGCTAGATATTAAATTCATTCGAGAAAATTCTGACATTGTTAAAAAAGCCTGCCAGCTTAAAAATATTTCATTGGATATAGAGCAACTATTGTCCTTTGATCGGGAATTGGTGACTCATAAAACTGAAGAGCAAAATCTTTTGACGCAAAAAAATGCAATAACAGCGAAGATTCCTAAGGCAAGTGCCGAAGAAAGACCAAAATTGATTGCTGAGTCAAAAGCATTGGATGAATCGGCCAAGAACCATAAAACTATTGCGGACGAAGTTGAAGAGAAATTAAAAGCTCTTTTGTATCTCGTTCCCCAAATTCCTTCTGATAAAGCTCCCGTCGGAAAAGACGATAGCGATAACGTCGAAATAAAAAAATTCGGAACACTTCCAACATTTGATTTCACTCCACTTGATCACGTCCAACTTTTAGAGAAACACAACTGGGCCGACTTCGAGAGAATCGCAAAAGTTTCTGGTTCACGTTCATACTCACTTAAAAACGAAATGGTTCTAGTTGAAATGGCGATGCATAGAATGGCGATGGAAAAACTAATGGCAAAAGGTTTTAACCTTGTGTCTGTTCCATCTTTTGCTCGCGAAGAAGCTCTATTTGGAACGGGACATTTTCCTACAGGAAGAGACCAGGCTTATTTTGTGCCTGAACACAATCTCTACTTAACAGGAACGGCCGAAGTTCAAATCAATTCGCTTCATGCCGGTGAAATATTAAAAGAATCAGAATTGCCAATTTTATACGCTGGCTACTCACCATGTTTTAGAAGTGAGGCCGGATCATACGGCCGCGATGTTAGAGGCCTTGTTCGCGTTCACCAATTTATGAAAGTCGAACAATTCGTCATCTGCAAAAATGACCCCGTCGAATCGGCCATCTGGCACCAAAGGCTCCTGGAGACTTCTGAAGAAATCGTTCAGGACTTAGAACTGCCTTATAGAATTGTAGAGTGTTGTACGGGAGATATGGGGACTGGAAAAGTTCGCATGTACGACGTTGAGGCATGGGTTCCTTCGGAGCAGAAATATAGAGAGACTCATAGCTGTTCATCTTTACATGACTGGCAAGCTAGACGTACTCAGACTCGCTATAGAGATACTGATAATAAAGTTCAATTTGTTCATACACTCAATAATACGGCGATTGCGACTCCAAGAATTTTGGTTCCGTTTTTAGAGAATCATCAGCAAAAAGATGGGACGATTAGAATTCCTGAGAAGTTGAGACCGTTTTTGAGTGGGGTTTCGGTTTTGGGAAAAGTATAAAGTTTGTAGAAGTGTTATCAAAGACGAAAGAATGACAAATAAGCGATGGTTTGAAACCATTAGCTATAAACACAGTTCATAATTAGAAGACATTTCTTAAATAATTTGAAAAAATAATCTTATGGAAAATAATTACTCAAAAACTTGGTATTCTCTTTTTATGGATACTATTTCATCCGCAAAAACCAATGAAGAAATCGAATTTATAAGATCCATCATACCAACGATCAGCTATCCATATCTTTTGGATTTATGCTGTGGAACAGGAAGACATATTCAGGGATTAAGTCAATGTGGATATAAAATTTTAGGTATTGATTCAAATGGTACGGCCCTTGATAAGGCTAGAGAACTAAATCTACCTAATGTTACATACGAGCAAAATGATATCTTTAACTTGTCATTAGAGTCGGAGAGCTTAAATGCTGTAATATGCATGTGGCAGAGCTTTGGATATGGTGATGAATCTCAAAATAGTAACCTTCTTAAAGCTCTTTGGCATGGTTTGAAACAAGATGGTGTCTTCCTTTTAGATATTTACAACAAAGATTTTTTTGAAAGATTTTTGGGAGAAAGAATTTTTGAAATTTCGGGCGTAAAAGTAACTGAACTAAAGGAAATTTTTAATGATAGACTAAAAGTGACTTTAACTTATGAGAATACATCCGATAAAGATATATTCAATTGGAAGATCTTTTCTCCCATAACTATCCAAAGCCACATGCGAGAATTTGGCTTTGAACTTATAGGGTCATATTCATCATTCTCAAAATCGCTAAGTCCTTCAAGTGATAACCCGCGAGCGCAATACTTATTTAGAAAAAATAACTTACTCTAAATCATTAAAAAATAACTTTCATTTCAAAAATGAAAATTTCCCTCATCATTCTTCCTAAATATTGCGAACTATTTATGACAACGTTAGTTTCTTTTGTTTTTTAAGGAGATTACAATGAAATTTCAAATCGAAAAGATTGAGGCCATGATTTACACCGTCCGAGGCCAAAGAGTGATGCTCGATAGTGATCTAGCAAAGCTATATGGAGTAGAAACAAAACGACTAAATGAGCAAGTCAGAAGAAATTTAGATCGTTTTCCCCTGGATTTCATGTTTAAGCTAACTTCTGAAGAATTTGAAGTTTTGAAGTCGCAAATTGCGACTTCAAAAACTGGAAGCGGTGGAAAGCAAAAACAGCCCCTCGTTTTTACAGAAAACGGCGTAGCGATGTTATCTGGGATTTTAAATAGCAAGCAGGCTATTCAAGTGAATATTGCCATCATGCGAACATTTACAAAGCTAAGAAGCTTTTTGGCCATGGAATCCACTTTAAAAGAAGAAGTTGGTAAATTAAAAGATGGCACCAATCAACTTTTTAAAATCGTTTTTGAAAGATTAGATAATCTTGAAGATCAAGTTACCCCAAAACTTCCCGCGAACAGAAAAAAGATTGGACTTAGACCAGATCGAAAGGACTTATAAAGATCTCAAACTGCGTTTTTTAACGCTCGCAATTTAAATACAAAACCAAAGGCCAGACAACATTGGTGTGGAAAGCAAATAATATTGGTCCTCAAGTCATGCAGGACTTTGAAGAGCTTGTATTGTTTAATTTCAAAGTTTTTTGATTCCTTTGCACCTGATTAGGACTTGAGCCAAGCGGCTTTACCAAGAGTTGGATCAAAGACGATTTTACCTTTTACAATAATTTTTTGTTGAGTAACGATCGCGTATAATACTTCAGGCGATAAATCCAGATTACCTGGCCACTCAATTGTTCCAAACTGATTTACAGAAACTTTATTAAACAAAGATTTGTTCTTTAATTTTTTAAAGATTCCTTCGTATGGAAAATAGTCTTCAAAACAAAACATTCCATCTTTTCCGTTGGAGAATCTTAAGTAGAGAATTTTTTCTGGAAGGGCCAGTGCTTCAACAACTTCTTGAAGGTCCATTATTCTAATCCTGGAATCTTTTTTACCTTTTCGAATTTTAGCATCATATCCCATGCTTGAAGAAGTTCTTTTTGGTGAATAAGTCTCCATTCTTCTGTTAAGGATCTGGCCTTGATAGGTAATTTCCCTGCTAAAATTTCACCATTGCGAATATTCACAGAGGCCTTAAACCCGCTATATCTAACATGGAAATGGGGTGGATTATGCTCTCTAGGGTATAAGAGAATATAAATTCCATAAAACTGAGAAATTGTAGGCATAGACATTCCTTGATTGATCTATGTCTATGCGAGTCATTTATTGAAAATATATTTCTAAATTAGTAATAAAAGGAAAGCTAAAATGGTTAATAAACTAATTTTTTAACATTTAAAAATCAAAAATATTTGTTCTTTATTTTAACTGATTTTTATATTGTAACGCCAACATCTTCTTAGATTTCTCATTACTAATATTCGTTGGATTTTCTTGAGGCGTATGAATATAAGAGGGAGGAGTTAACCCCAATTTTTTAGCTTCTTCAGTGTAATAATCTTCTTTAGAAATTCTCAAATCATTCACCAAATTAAAATCTTCCGACCAACTTTGGTTTTCAATAATTTTAACAATAGCATCTATACAATCATCACGGTGAACGAGGTGAAGTAATTCCTGGCCAGTGGTTAAGTCGGTTTTCCCTTGAAGTGAATTGAGCGGATGACGGTTTTCACCATAAAGACCACCGGGGCGAACGATAGTTAAATTTTTAAAATGAGCACGCAAATAGCTCTCGGATGCTTTTAGGTATTTTCCATTTTTAGTCTGAGGAGTCAGTTCAGATTCTTCATTGGTAGCACCTTCTGATTTTCCATAAACTGAAGTTGAACTAATGAATAAAATCTTAGAGTCGGGATCGACTGCATGAAAAAATCGTTCCACCTCACCAAGACCGAGGGGAGGAATGGTGTAAATAATAATATCGCAGGCAAGTAGATTTTGATCGGGAACTTGCGAGATTACGTCGAACAAGTGAACATCCAATTTCTTAAGATGGTGCGCTTTTTTTTCAGGAGTAGTTGTAGTGGCAACAACCTTGTGACCAGCTGCAATTAAGCGCTCGCAAAGAGGGAGTCCCAACCAACCGCAACCAATAACTGTAATTTTTAATTTATTTAAATCCATATTAGACTTAAGCATCAATCAATTGGTATAAAAGTGCAACAGGACATTCTAAAGGCAACGGGAGAAATTATGAAAAAAATGGCTTTATTGTTAACAGTTTTTGCGTCACTAAATGTTTTTGCCTTCATCGACCCAAAAGTTGGAGGAACAGTCACTCTGGCCCGTGGTCTTGAGAAAAACTTAACTCCCCATGGAGTCTTATTTGTTATAGCAAAAAAGGCCGGTCCTGATTCTAATCCAGGGGATCGTTCACCTCCAGTTGCTGTTATAAAAATTGAAAATCCAAAATTTCCTCAGGCTTTTGTTATCACCGAAAAACATATTATGATCGCAGGATCTTCGCTCAAGGGTCCACTTCACGTTATCGCGCGCTATTCACCAAGTGGTGATGCTTTAGATAAAAAAGGAGCGATCGAAGGATTAGATTCAAAATTTCCTTCAACTGATGTGGGAAATAAAAATCTTAATATCGAATTAAAAACTCTACTAAAATAATGTTGGACCTAAGTCTATTTCCTAGCAAAGAAGAATGGGGAACAGCTGACGAAGCGATGGATAATAAATTATCCATCGCTTTGAAAAAAAGTATTACCAACTTAACGTTTGATTCTATAACCGAATTTTATTTTTTAGGCACCTCCCTTAAGCCTAGGACTGTTAATCCATCTTTCCTGGTCACGATCGAGCTGGTAACGAAGGCCCTTTTTCACTTCCTCGATCCTGATGCTTGCATCGATCTCACTTTCAAAAAAATGAAAGGGCAATATCACTCAAAAGAAAAAATATCATTTAATTTTGATGAACGAGATATTGTTCTTAGAGAATTAAATTCTTCTAAAAAATATCGCTATAAAAATCAAATTGATTTTTCTATTAATCTTCAAAATCCTACTGAACGAAATCCTTTTGTCCGTGGTGAACTTAAAAGATCAACCATTGATTTAAGCACAAAGATTATCTTTAAGGACTTTAAGAGTTTTCTAAATGAAGAAGCGAAAGTTGAGCTATTTACTGAGCCTTTATTTTGGGCCTTAAAAGGTGGCAAGCAAGTCCTTTTAATCGAAAATTTCGCTGAAATTTGGTATCATCAAGATCAGATTTTCTCTCTTTCTCATATCCCCGAATAATAGTCAGGAGACTAACCATGAATATTAAAGAAATTTTAGATCAGTTAGATTTAAAAAAGTTTAACTGCCATTT
>JAQTTZ010000139.1 GCA_028710485.1 Bacteriovorax sp.
CCCTAGTTAGTGGAGGCTATTATTGAATAAATTTATCGAGCCTACAAGACTAGGCATGGTATCGAATGATCTTATCGTCGAAATCGGTCACTTCCCATCCAGCACCCTTTCCAGTTTCAATCACGGGCACGATGTCTTTGATATCTCCTTTTATAGCAAGTGAAAGCATAACTTTACGAATAGCAGCTTTAGCATCTTGAGCGATTTTCATTCTTTGAAGATCTCCTTCATTAGTATTGCGCTTAAACTTTTTAATCAGAAGGTTCAATCCTTCTTCGACTAATGCTAACTGTTCTTCATCCATTCGTTTCACCTAAATAAGGTTTAGAAAGCCTATACCCAAATTTTACGTCCATTTTATAAATCTTGTGTAAGTGATTCGCTTCTATCTAAGTATGGCCCAAAGTTTTAAGAGGTTGAGTGGCTTTTGGGCCCACTAAAAAATATTGTTATTTTTAGTGGGTCATCAAGCTTAATTCTCCAAACTTGGGTCTTTTGTGTGGCAGGTTAGTTATTCTGTTAAACCACTTCTGGTTTACTAGGCTTAGGGGCCTTTGGTGGTTTTGGTGCTTTAGGTTCTGGCTTTGGAGCTTCAGGCATATCAATTTTCGGAAATAATGGTGTTGGCTCTGTAAGCTCGTAGGTAGTCGATCCAAACTTCACATCCTCAAAGCAGCCTAATTTTACACCTAATGGCCCAAGTGCCTTCAGCGCCGTCTCAGGAAGGAATGGTGAGAGCAGAGTAGTGAGTGCGTGAATAGAGTAAACACAGTTATAAACAACTTGTTTCAACGCCACTTTATCTTCTTTTAATTTCCATGGTTCCTTAATGTTCACATATTGGTTCATACTGTTCACACCTTCCCATAAAGCTTCCAGCGCTCGGTTGTGCTCGCGCTTCTCCATATGGTCTTTCATTTTTTGGTAACAGTCATCGAAGTTCACTTCTTGAGTAACGCCTGTTGCGTCCAAAGTTGGTGCATTGTCTTTTAAATATAGTTTGAGAACTCTCATGATGAGGTTCCCGTAACTATTTCCTAATTCAGCATTATGTTTTTCAATTAATTCTTTCTCAGAAAAGCGCCCATCATTTTGAGCAGGAATAGCGCGAAGAAGATAATAGCGAAAACTATCCACAGGGTATTTTGCCAGCATATCATTTGGGTCAACCACATTGCCCACGGACTTGCTCATTTTCTTTCCATCTTCAGCTAGAATCATTCCATGAACATAAACTTGTTTCGGAATTGCGATATCAGCCGCGTGAAGCATGATCGGCCAGACAACAGTGTGAAACCAAGCAATATCTTTTCCAATCACATGCATCGAAGCAGGCCAGAATTTTTCTTTATCGGTGTGAGCAACGGCAGAGTAATAATTAATAAGAGCATCAAACCAAGTGTACATAACAAACTTTGGATTTCCGGGAACTGGAATTCCCCAATTTTCATTCGGGCGAGAAATAGGGAGATCTCTTAGTTTGTCTCCTTCAAGGCGAGAGAGCATTTCATTATATGAAGAATGAGGAACAATAAATGTTGGGTGAGTTTTAATATATGAAATAATCCAGTCTTGGTATGAACTCATTTTGAAGAAATAACCTTCTTCTTCTTTTTTAACTAACTGGGTGTTGTGGGCCGGACAAATATTATCTGGTGCCTGAGTTTCAGTATAGAAAGACTCACACGCAAGACAGTATTGACCAGAATAAACTCCGAAATAAACATCGCCTTTTTTTTCTAATTTTGTCCAAAGTTCATTACACACATCAATATGACGTTGTTCCGTCGTTCTGATGAAGTCGTCGTTTGAAACATTCAGGTCTTTACTTAATTTTCTAAATCTCGCGGAATTGCTATCAACGTATTCTTGAATCGGAATGCCTGAGGCCTTAGCTGATTCAATAAGTTTTTGACCGTTTTCATCGGTTCCAGTCATGAAATAAGTTTCATAGCCCAAGAATTTGTACCAACGAGCATAGGCATCGCTGGCGATTTTTTCTAAGGCATGGCCCATATGAGGAAGGCCGTTTGGGTAATCGATTGCAGTAGTGATATAAAATTTTTCAGTCATAGGTCCTCTTAATTTTTTAGGCTTTAACAACAAAGTTGACAATTTTTCCAGGAACATAAATTTCTTTAACGATTGTTCCCGTCAAATTTTTCGCTACATTTTCTTCAGCTTTCGCCATCACGAGAATTTCTTCTTGAGTGATTCCTGGCTCGACTTCTAAAGTCGCTCGAAGTTTTCCATTAACCTGAACAGCTACCGTGATTGTGTCATCACGGGCCAGGTCCTCGTTGAAAATAGGCCATGTATGATAAGCGAGAGTTGTCTTGTGTCCTAGTATTTCCCAAACTTCTTCGGCTGCATGAGGTGCCATTGGAGCGAGAAGGAGAGTGAAGATTTCAGCAGTCTCTTTTGTAACTGTTCCTGCTTTATAACAATGATTAGTGAAGATCATTAAAGTAGAGATTGCCGTATTGAATCTCATATTGTCGAAATCGTGAGTCACTTTCTTAATTGTCTTGTGAAGGATTTTTAGAGTCTCTTCACTTTCTGTTCCACCAACAATATGAGCCGGATCGGCAAAAAATCGATAAGCTCTGTTTAAGAAATTATAAACTCCTTTCACGCCATCAGCTTTCCAAGGTTTTACTTTTTCCAATGGGCCCATGAACATTTCATAAAGTCTTAATGAGTCCCCACCGTATTCAGAAACAACGCTGTCTGGGTTAACAACATTTCCACGAGACTTGCTCATCTTCTCACCATCATCGGCAAGAATGAGTCCTTGATTTACTAGTTTTTGAAATGGTTCTTTAGTAGAAACAAATCCAAGGTCAAATAAAACCTTGTGCCAAAAACGCGCGTACAGCAAGTGAAGGACAGCGTGTTCTGCTCCACCGACATAAAGATCTACCGGCATCCAGTATTTTTCGATATCGGCATTCCACGGTTCTTTTTCATTTTTTGGATCGCAAAAACGAAGATAGTACCAACAAGAACCGGCCCAGTTAGGCATAGTATTTGTTTCCCGTTTTGCTTTTTTTCCAGTTTTCGGATCAATAATCCAAAGCCAGTCAGCAGCGTTAGCAAGAGGAGACTCGCCAATACCGGAAGGTTCAAATTTTTCTAACTCTGGAAGTTCTACTGGAAGTTCATCAGCATCAAGACAGCGGATTGTTCCGTCTTCGTATTTTAAAAGAGGGAATGGTTCTCCCCAGTATCTTTGGCGAGAAAAAATCCAATCGCGAAGCTTATAGTTAATTTTTTTCGTTCCTAATTTTTTCTGCTCAAGCCATTCGATCATTTTTTTGGTGCCATCAATTTTACTTGTGCCATTTAAAAAATCAGAATTAATATGAGCCCCCTCACCAGTGTGAGCACATTCTTCAATATTTCCACCTTCTAAAACTTGTACGATAGGGAGATTATATTTTTGGGCAAATTCGAAATCGCGTTCATCGTGAGCAGGAACTGACATGATCGCACCTGTTCCATAGGTCGCAAGAACATAGTCGGCAATCCACACAGGTATTTTTTTACCATTGGCCGGATTGATGGCATAAGCTCCGGTGAAAACTCCTGACTTGTCTTTATTGAGTTCAGTTCTTTCCAGATCATTTTTGAGTTTACAAATTTCAATATATTTATTGATCTCGTCTTTTTTATCAGCAGTAGTGATTTTTGCAACGAGAGCGTGCTCGGGGGCGATAACCATATAGGTTGCGCCAAACAGAGTGTCTGGTCTTGTGGTGAATACTTCAATGGTTGAAGTTGATCCATCAACTTGAAAGGTTATGGTGGCACCTTCAGATTTTCCAATCCAATTACGTTGCATTTCTTTGATACTCTCAGGCCAGTCTACGTCATCAATATCAACCAAAAGTCTTTCAGCATACTCAGTAATTCGAAGCATCCACTGATTCATTTTCTTTTGGATGACCGGATGTCCTCCAACTTCAGATTTACCATCGACCACTTCTTCATTGGCAAGTACCGTTTTTAAATTGGGGCACCAGTTAACGTTGATATGGTCTTCATAGGCTAAACCTTTATTGTACAGCTGAACAAAAATCCACTGAGTCCATTTATAGTAATCGACATTAGAAGTAGCGATTTCTCTATCCCAGTCATAAGAAAATCCCAGAGACTTTAACTGACGAGTAAAAGTCGCTATGTTTTTTTTAGTGGTGATGTCTGGATGGGTTCCAGTTTTCATCGCATAGTTTTCAGCAGGCAAACCAAATGAATCCCATCCCATTGGATGAAGCACATTGAAGCCCAACATTCTTTTATAGCGAGACATAATATCGGTTGCAGTATAACCCTCAGGGTGACCGACATGGAGGCCATCGCCAGAAGGAAAAGGGAACATATCTAAGGCATAATATTTTGGTTTTTGAGTCCCCATTTTACTTGGGTTGTCAGTTTTAAAAGTTTTGTTTTCTTCCCAATACTTTTGCCATTTCTTTTCAATGTCTTTGAAGTTGTACTCGATTTTGTTTTCGGGAGAGTTTTCAGAGGTGCTGTCCGACATGATGAATCCTGGGTAAATGAACCTATTTTTTTGCTTTTTGGAAGTCAAAAGTCTAACACTAGGAATTCTTTTTATAAAGTGTATAATAGAAGAGAAATTGAAAATTTAAGAGAATAAATATGAGTGAAAAAATAATTGTTTATCCCATTAGTGCCAACCCTCCGTCGTGGGGACATGCCGATATTATGATGAGGGCAGCCACTCATTTTGAGAAGATCATTTGGGTCGCAGCGACCAATCCTCAAAAGAGCTATATGTTCACTCTGGAAGAGCGCCTCGAGATGATGCGAGCCTATGTGGATTATTACAAGCTAAAGAACGTTGAGATTTGCTCTCACGCCGGAACGATTGCTCGCTTTGCCGAAGAAAAAGGGGCTACGTTTTTACTGCGTGGGCTTCGAAATTCTTCCGATTATCAAATGGAATTAGAACTCTCTGTCGGGAACCGCGGAATTAATAAAGAACTAGAAACGATCTGCCTTTTTGCCAAGCCACACTTTGCTACTATTTCATCAACTTTAATTCGTGAGCTTGCCCAATTAAATGAACGAATCGATCAATACGTTATGCCTTCAATTGCTAAAAAAATTCTACACAAGCTTCATGGAGACAAGGCCATTACATGAGAACACTGATCATTCTAGGCCATCCGGATAAAAGTTCTTTTTGCTCTCGCTTAGCTGATTCCTATGAGCATGGCGCCAAAGAGAAAGGCGGAGATGTCATGCGAATCAATTTGATTGATTTGAAATTTGATCCTATTTTAAAAAGTGTAAACCGACCTCAGTCCCTTGAGCCCGATCTGATGGAGGCCCAGCGCCTGATAAAATGGGCCAATCATTTAGTTTTTGTTTTTCCTGTTTGGTGGTCTGCGCCCCCGGCCCTTTTAAAAGGTTTTATCGACCGCATTTTTTTACCAAACTTTGCTTTTAAGTTACGCGAGAACAGTTCGATGTGGGATAAATTACTCACAGGCAGAAGTGCACGCATGATTATGACCAGTGATGCTCCTGTTGTGTGGCTTCACCTGGCTTACTTTCATCCGGCCGTAAATATGATGAAAAAAGCGACGCTCGAATATTGTGGTGTGGGCCCCGTCTCGGTTACAAATTTTGGATCTATGAAAAGGGCCGATGAAAAAAAACGATCTGTGCTTTTAGACAAAGTTTATCGCGAAGGTTTACAGGACAATTAAGGGGCATTAACGGTATTAAAATTCCCCGGACAACTTGATTCATCCCAAGCGGCTTCACGCGGACTATAGATAAAAACAAGTGAGCCACTTGTTTGCAATCTCATCTCTTCATCCGCTGTCCCCTTTAAGAGATCAATGACATTGTCTATTAACTTCGGACTCACCATCAGGCATCCACTAGAAAGCATATGGGCCTTTGATTTTGTCATAAGAAAGTGTTTGTGAATAACAACATCTCGCTCACAAGCATTGTCATTTATACCTTCCTCTAATCCATGAATCACCAGGCTTCTACCAAAATCAGATGCTTCAAAATCCTGACCAGCTATAAAAAATCCACTGGAAGAGGCCATTGAATTAATCACGTTACTATAATATTTTATTTCTTTTATTGAATTTTTTTTATCTTCGAGCTTTGTATTAAAAAAGCCAGCTTTGTATCTTCCATGGGCCACTGCCATTTTAGAAATTTCACCCGTCTTTCGATCAATTAAAAACATTCTTTCTTGGTCACTATTAACCAAATAGTCGATGATCGCAAAATATCTGGTAGAGTCGAGACCAATGATAGGCTTGGCATAACAGCGATTTAAAACTTCTTCAGAAGTAGGATTTTTCAGTTGAAACTTATCTTTCTCGTGCTTTTCGAAAAAGCATTTCACATGGCCCATAGCTTTCGGATTTTTTGAAACCTTGTTAAATTGATTTTGGAGTTCATCCCAGGAGAGGTAATCCGCTTTAACGGTAGAACCAATAAGCAATATTAAAAGAGAAAAAATTGTTTTAGACATGGCCCCTCCGCAAAAGGGATATAGCCTAAGCTGAATTCAATTTCTATCTAAAATGTGAAGAAGATCTTTTTTTTCTTTTTCATAATTTTTTTCTATGGATTCATGATTTGATGAATGACATGACTCGCGGCCATGAAACCAAAAGTCCCGGTGATATGAGTGACGGAGCCCAAACCTGTTGCACAATCAAGTTTAAGATTAGTTTCAAGGTCAGCTACCTTACAAACTGTCCCGTCACTTTTAGGAAACATTGGCTCTTCTGGAGAATAGACACAAGCGATATTAAAAATTTGTTTTTTACTGCGAGTAAAATTCTCACCAGATGGAAAAGAGAATTCCTGGCGCAATCTTTTGCGAAGAGAAAATAAAAGAGAGTCGTTACAGGCCAAGCCTAAGTCATCAATCTTAATCATTGAAGGATTTCTTTTTCCTGCAGCTCCACCAGTAACGATTAGCGGAAAGTTTTTTTCCCGGCACTTTGAAGCGAGCACACATTTATTTTGAAGACTATCAATGGCATCAATAACGTAATCGTATTTTTGATCAAGAATCATTTCAGCCGTGCTAGCGGTAAAAAAATCTTCAATTGTCGAGACTTTGCATTGTGGATTAATAGCAAGAATTCTATCGGAGATGGCCTTGACCTTCATCACGCCAATCATCCCATCGTGTGCGTGAATTTGACGGTTAGTATTAGTTATACAGATATCGTCGAGGTCTACCAGGGTTATGGCACCTACTCCTGATCGAGCGAGAGCTTCGGCCGCCCATGTTCCAACTCCGCCAAGGCCCACAACCAGAACGTGTGAATGCAAAAGTTTTTTTAAACCTTCTAGCCCGTAGAGTCTGGCGATGCCGCCAAAGCGTTGATTGAAATCAGCATAATCAAATTCATTTTGCATAAGAAACTATACATTTATGCCTTTCCATTTCCTAGTCGGATAGTAATAATTAGTGAATGTTTAGAGATCAAGATACATTATACGACCCACGAAATTTATTTATTTGGTTTTTGCTCGCCTTCCAAGGTGGAGCTTTGAATAGCGGAGGGTACCTCTCTGTTCATCGTTTTGTTTCTCATGTGACGGGTTTTGCTACTCTTGCAGGTGTTGATGGGGCCCGGCAACATTCAAGTGAAATGTTTGGGATGCTACTCGTTCCCGTCTTTTTTGTTTTTGGGGCAATGCTCTCGGCCTGGTCAATCGAGCGACAGCGCATCAGGGAAAAGAGTCCAAGATATTCATTTGTTTTTTCTATAATAATAATCAATTTATTATTTATCGCTATTTATGGTTCAACTGGTTATTTTGGTGAATTTGGTGAGCCCTTTAACTTTGGGCGCGACTATTTTTTACTTTTTCTTTTGTCTTTTACCTGCGGCCTTCAAAATGCGGTTATTTCTTCGGCTTCAGGTGCCGTTATTCGCACGACTCATTTGACGGGATTGACGACGGATTTTGGGATCGGTTTAGTGAGAATCTGGACGACCAGAAAAAAACTCCATAAGCCCGAAGTATTCGCCACTTGGTGCCGCTTGGGGATCTTTATTTCCTTTTTCTTGGGCTCTTTGGTTGGGGCCGTGGCCTATTTTCAGCTGCAATTTTTGGGATTCTTCCTTCCGGTCTTCATAAGTCTCTTTGTGGCAATAAGACTTAGAGTTATTAAAAAGATGTAATTCTTACAAACTCCCCTCGTGGTTCCAGGAGACTTCATTTCAG